>CAMDRP010000042.1 GCA_945906965.1 Opitutus sp. GAS368
CGGTGAACTCGACCCTAAGGCCGGCGAAACTCCGGAGCGCATGCGCTTAGCTTGGATCGAAGGCCTCGCCTCCCTTGCCTAGTCTTAATTCCAAATCAGTAGTTCGCGGGGGCATAACTCTTAGCTGCTAAATAAGTACGCTCGTTTAAAAAGCCGCTGTCCCTTGCCGCCATTTTGGTTTAAGCCCAAGTCCTTCCACGTATGAAAGCCTCCGATTTTTTCAGTCTGCCGGCCTCGCTCGCTTCGTTTGCCGCTCATTTTCCAGGTGATGTCGCCCCGTGGGAATGGTTGAAACGCATCGCGCCAGCTCTCGCCGCGCAGAATTTCTCGCAACCGCAGGCGACGCTTCCGCCCGGCGTGCACGTTGAGGGCGACGTCTACATTCACCCGTCGGTAAAACTGCCGGCCTACGCCACGATCATCGGCCCGGCGTGGATCGGGGAAGGAACCGAGATTCGGCCCGGTGCTTACATTCGCGGCAACGTCATCGTCGGGGCCCACTGCGTGCTGGGTAACGCGTGTGAATTCAAAAACGCGCTGCTCCTCGACCACGCTCAAGTACCGCATTTTAGCTACGTCGGCGACTCGATCATCGGCAATCACGCGCACCTCGGTGCAGGTGCGATCTGTTCCAATCTACGGCTCGATCAGAAGCCAGTCATCGTGCGTACGCCCGAGACGGTGTATGAAACCGGCTTGCGGAAATTTGGTGCCATCCTCGGCGATGCCGCCGAGGTCGGCTGCAACGCCGTCCTCAATCCTGGCACGGTCCTCGGGCAGCGCTCGCTCGTGATGCCCACCGTGGCTTTTGCTGGTTATCTCCCACCCGCCACGATCGCCAAATCCCGCGGCGGTGTGACCCACCTCCCGCGGCGGGATTGACGCCGCGCCGCTGCCTGCCCGAAGCTCCGTTTTTTCATGCGCACACTCACCGGCATCACGCCCTCGGGCACGCTCCATATCGGGAATTATTTCGGCGCGATGCGACCCGCCATCGACGCGCAGACGCGCGGCGACTGTTTCTATTTTATCGCCGATTACCACTCGATGACGACCGTCACCGATCCGGTGGAACGCCGCCAAAACACCCTCGGCATCGCGCTCGATTGGCTCGCCTGTGGCCTCGAGCCCCAGACCAGCGTGTTCTGGCGCCAGAGCGATGTGCCCGAAGTCTGCGAACTCATGTGGATGCTCGGCACGCTCACCCCGATGGGCCTCATGGAACGCGCCCATAGCTACAAAGACAAAACCGCCAAAGGCATCTCGCCCAACTTCGGTCTCTTCGCGTACCCCGTGCTCATGGCGGCGGATATTTTGCTCTACGACACGCACCGCGTGCCCGTCGGCCGCGACCAGAAACAGCACGTCGAGATGACGCGCGACATGGCGATCAAGTTCAACGAAGCCTACGGCGAAACGCTCGTCGTGCCGGAGTCCGAGATCCGCGACGAGGTCGCCGTGATCCCCGGACTCGATGGCCAAAAAATGTCCAAGAGCTACGGCAACACGATCGAGATTTTCGGTGACGAGAAAGCGCTCCGCAAAAAAATCATGGGCATCATGATGGACTCGCGCACGCCCGCTGAGCCCAAGCCCGATGCCGACCAAAACCTCGCGATTCAGCTCCTGAAGTTTTTCGCAACGTCCGAAGTGGCGCTCGACTTCGAAAACCGCCTCCGCGCCGGCGGCCTGGGCTACGGCGATTTGAAGAAAGCGTTGTTCGAGCACTATTGGAATTACTTCGCCGCGGCCCGTGCGCGCCGCGCCGAACTCGCGGCGAATCTCGATCACGTCGATGCGGTGTTGCGCGACGGTGCGTTGCGCGCCCGCGCCGTGGCCGAGCAAGTGATCAATCGCGCCCGCAAGGCGAGCGGGCTACGCTGAGTTCCGACAGAACCCAGTTCCTCTTTCTGATTCTTCGCGCGCGGCCGCTTAGATAATCGTAATGCGTGGGGCTTGGAGCGCGGCGATGCGAGCCATGATGCGCTCGGCGGCGCGTTGATAGCGCTGATCTTTCGGATCCGTGGGATGATCGTAGTCGCTTGGCGCGAGGGCCGGACCAAACACCAGCGACACCGGCGTGCCCGGAATCAATTTACCGCTGCGACCAAAGGCTTCGAACGAACCGAAAAGCCGCACCGGCACGACCGGAACTTGCGCGCGTGAGGCCAACATCCCGACGCCGGGCTTCGGTGTTTGCAGATTTCCATCGGACGAACGCGTGCCTTCGGGAAATAAAATCACGACCTTGTTTTTCTTCAGTGCTCCGAGCACGCGTTTGATCGCGGTGACGTCGGCGCCGCCATCGCGGTCCACGGGAATCGTGCCGACGGCATCAAGCCACCACGCGGCGAGGCCGGGTTTCCAGAGTGTTTTGCGCGCGAAGAACGAAACTTGTTTAGGCAACTGCGAGCCCACGAAGGGCGGGTCGAGCAGACTGGCGTGACTCGCCGCGATCAGGTAGGCGCCGTCTGCGGGGAGATTTTCCAAGCCGATCACTTCGCCGCGAAACCACATGCTGTAGACGACGTGGGAGAGGTAATGGAAAAAGCCGTAGATCGGCTCCATCTCAACTTGGGGAAAGGCGCGGCTCATGCGGAGGCAAATTTGGCGGCGATGGGCGCAGCGATTTTATCGACGACCTCGGCCAACGTCAGGTGCGTGCCGTCGATCAGCACCGCGCCTTGCAGGCTTTCTTGGAGGCGCTGGCTGTCGAGCGTGTCGCGTTTGGCGACTTGGTCTTGCAGGCCTTGTTGTTCGCGGCGCCGCGCGCGCTCCACGGGATCGGCAAAGAGAAAAAAACGAAAATCAGCATCGGGGAAAATCTTGGAACCGATGTCCCGGCCTTCCATCACAAGCCCGCGGAAACCATGGCGGCGCGCCGTGTCAGCTTGGCCGCGTTGGTAATCGAGCAGCGCGGCGCGCACGGCCGGAATCGCGGCGAAACGCGCGACGTGCGCGGTAACTTCGGCGCTGCGGATTTCGGCATCGGGAATCGTGTGGCCGCTGAGTTCGATCTCGGCGTTGCGACCGGTGACGCGCGTGGTGAAGGTGACGGCGGCGACCGCGGCTTCGACGCCGCTCAAGTCTTCGGGCGTGACGTGGCGGCGCAAGAGCTCGGCGGTGATGGCGCGGTAGTAGGAACCGGTGTCGGCGTGGAGCAGGTGGAAACGTTCGCTGAGCGTGCGCGAGGTGGACGATTTGCCCGAGGCGGCGCCGCCGTCGATGGCGACGATGAGGAAGGGTGAGCTGGGCATCAGGAAGCGAGCGAGTTTTGGCGGACGGTTTCCAGCAACTTAAAAAAGTGCGGGAAGGTTTTGGCGCAACAGCCCGGGTCTTTGATCGTGAGCCAAGGCTGGCCGTCGCCGCGCAGATCGAGACAGCCCAGAATCGCAAAACTCATGGCGAAACGATGGTCGCCGTACGTCTCGATCGTTTCCCCGCTGCGCAGGTAGCGCGGCGCGATCTCGAGGGCGTCGGGGGTTTCGATGACGTGCTGGCCGAGGCGCGTGAGCTCGCGGGCCATGCCAGCGACACGGTCGGTTTCTTGTTTGCGCGTGTGCGCGATGCCCGAGATGCGCGTGGGGCCGGCGAGGAGTGGAGAGAGGGCGGCGAGCGTGAGAAACGTATCAGAAAACTCCGAGAAATCCTGCGTGACGCCGCGCTGCATCGTCGTTTGCGAAAAACTGGTATCAAGGCCGCGTGAGCTCGGGCGGATGGTCGCGCCCACGCGTGCGAGCACGTCGGCAAAATGCGTGTCGCCCTGCAGTCCCGCGCCGGGCGCGCGCAGAAAGGGCAGATGCAGCGCGCCACCGGTGACGAGTGGCAACGCCAGAAAATAGCTCGCCGCCGTGGCATCGGGTTCGATCGCGTAGCGGGCCGGCGCGGCGTAGCGCCCCGGCTTGAGCACAAAGCTCTCACTGCGGGTTTGCGCGTCGAGCGGGTAGCCAAATTCCGCCATGAGGCGCGTGGTCATTTCCACGAAGGGCCGGCGCACCGCGGCCGTGAGCGCGACTTCGACCGGACCGGCCGCGAGCGGCGCGACCATCAGCAGCGCGGAAAGCAGTTGGCTGCTCTCGCTGGCGTCGATGCTCACCGTGCCGCCGTGCAGCCCGTGCGCGTGGATTTCAATCGGGAAAAACCCTTCTTCGCCGAGGCAGCGAATGTCCGCGCCGAGGCCGCGCAACGCCTCGATGAGGGCGCGCATCGGGCGTTTCCGCATCTGCGGGATGCCGTCGATTCGGTAAACTCCGCTCGGCGCGGCGGCGCAAAGCGCCGTGAGGAAACGGGCCGCAGTGCCGGCGAGGCCGACAAATAATTCCACGGGCGCAGCGGAGGCGGCGAAGGCCTGCGCTTGATCGGCGACGCGCACGGTCAGGGCGGCTTCGTCGGCGGTGACGCTTAGGCCGAGCTGGCGCAACGCCTCGGCCATGAGGCGCGTGTCTTCACTGAAAAGGGCACCGGTGAGCGTGACCGGACGATCGCTCAGAGCCGCGAGTAAGAGGGCGCGGTTGGTGAGACTTTTGGAGCCGGGCACGACGACCTCGCCGCGCACGGGGCGGGTGAAGGGCGTGATCGGGAGGAGATCGGGCAAGGCCATGACGGTCGGAAAGCGTCGAGGAATCCGGCGGCGACGCCAAGGGGTTTTTCAAACGTCGGGTTTCGCCGGTAAGCGCTCGAGCCTTACGGGCGGATGGATTCGACAAACACGCAACGGCCGCCGCGCACGGCGATGATGGCGGCGTCTTTGAGCGCGTCGCGGTTTTCGTCGAGTGTGGTGCGACCCGTCACGCCGGGAAAATCGCGCGTCGCCGCGAGCGCTTGTTTCAACGCGCTGCGTTCGGTCGAACCGGCGCGGCGGGCGGCATCGGCGATGAGGTTCACCGCGTCGTAGGTGAGCGCGGCGAGTCCGACGGGCGCGGAGTCGTGGCGGGCGGTGTAAGCGGTGACGAAGCGGCGCGAGGCGGGCGCGGCGCTCTCGGCGGAGTAATGCGTGGAATACACCGTGCCTTCGAGCGCAGGCCCGCCGATCTCGAGGAGTTGCGGGGCTTCGAAACCATCACCGCCGAGCAGCGTGGCGCGCAGGCCGAGTTCGCGGGATTGTTGGGCGGCGAGTCCGGCTTCGACGTAGTAGCCGGGGAGAAAGATCGCATCGGCGCGGGTCGCGCGGATCGCGGTGAGTTGGGCGCGGAAATCTTTGTCGCCGCCGGCGTACTTTTGCGAGGCGACGACCTCGCCGCCGAGTGCCGTGAAGGTTTTGGCAAAGACCTCGGCGAGCCCGACCGAGTAACTGGCCGAGGCGTCGATGAGGAGTGCCGCGCGGCGGAGCCCGAGGGTTTTCCAAGCGTACGTAGCGAGCACGGCGCCTTGGAAGGGATCGGCAAAGCACACGCGGAAGATGCAATCGCCGACGGCGGTCACGCGGGGATTGGTGGACGCCGGTGTGACCAGCGGGACGCCCGCGAGTTGGGCGACGGGCGCAGCTTCGAGGGTGCGGGATGAAGCGCATTCGCCGACGAGAGCGATGACCTTGTCGCGGCCGATAAGTTTCTTGGCCGCAGTAGCGGATTCACCGGCGAGGGACCGGTTGTCCTCGACGACGAGTTCAGCGGGCCGGCCGAGGATTCCGCCGGCGGCGTTGAGATCGTCGATGGCGAGCCGCGCCCCGCGCAGCGCCGCTTCACCAAACGACGCATCACGCCCTGTGATGGACATGAAGAAACCGATCTTTACCGGCTCCCCGACCGGCGCGGCGGCGCGGGCGAGAGAAACCAAGGCGCAACAACACACGACGAAAAGGGGACGCAAAAGGGCGGACATAAAATCGAGGGTGATCGCGAAAACAAGTTGTGGCGAAAACAGCTAGGCTAAGAGCTAGGCTAGATCTCGTCGGCCTTCTTCGGGGAGCAAATGATGAAGGCTGGGAGAACCTTAGCTTTTCACGCCACTCGCCAGCAGCGTTTCGAAGTACGGCTCGGTGGTTTCGACGGCGACGGTGGCGACTTCGACTTGGTGGAAGCCGGCGGTCTTCAGGAAGCCGTGCAGCGCGCTCTCTTTGAAGCCGAGCCAGACGTCGGCGTAGAGGTCGCGGGCTTTTTCAAACGTGTGCTCGGCGAGGTCGAGGATGAGGACTTGGCCACCGGGTTTGAGGATGCGGTGCGCTTCGGCGACGGCGCGTTGCGGGTGTTGGGCGTGGTGGAGCGCTTGGCTCAGGATCGCGAGGTCCACGGAGGCGTCGGCCAGCGGGACGTGTTCGATGTCGCCGAGTTTATAGGCGAGGTTGGCGAGGCCGTTTTTGGCGGCGAGCTCGGTGCCGACTTCGACCATGCGCGGAGAATTATCAATGCACCAGACCTGGGCGGCGCGCTGGGCGAGGAGCTGGGAGACGAGCCCCTCTCCGGCGCCGAGGTCGGCGATGGTGATCGCCGGGGTGAGGCGCAGGGCGAGGTGGCCGATGGCTTCCCACGAGCGGCCGGGGCAATAGTTTTTCCCGAGTCGGCCGGCGATGAGGTTAAAATATTGTTCCTGCGTGCGGCGGCGCTTTTGGAGGATGCGCTCGAGGTTGGTGCGGTCTTCGGTGAGCTCGGGAAGCGTCGCGACCGAGGCGACCGCGGCGCGGAGCAGAGCGAGGGCGGCGGGGCTGAGGTTGGCGCGGAGGGAGTAAAACGCTTTTTTGCCCTCGCGACGGTCGGAGACGAGGCCGGCTTGGCGCAGGAGCGCGAGCTGGGAAGAGATGCGCGATTGGCCCATGCCGAGGATCTCCTGGAGCTCGGCGACGGAGAGCTCTTCGTGCAGCACGAGGGCGAGCAGGCGCAGGCGGGTGGGATCGGAGAGGGTTTTGAGGATGTCCCACGAAGCGTTCACAGAGAGAAAAAAGGGGAAACGACGCTGCGTGGCAATGGCGGAGGCGGGGCAAAAAAAACCCGACCGCCGGTGAAGGGGTCGGGTTTTTGAAGGAGGGTCTAAGACTTAGAGCGAGTCGACATAGCGGGCGATGGTGACGATCGCGTAGCTGTCTTCGGAGGCGCCGGTCTTCACTTTGACGGTGTCGCCGACTTTCTTGCCGAGGAGCGCGGCGCCCATCGGGGTCTTGTAGGAGAGGATGTTCTTGTCGGGGTTGCCGTCCCAGACGCCGAGGAGCGTGTAGGTGGTCTGGCCGCTGCCGGCGCGAACGGTCACGATGCTGCCGACGCTGACTTGCTCGGTGGAGGCTTCCTTGAAATCGGTGATGCGGGCGCGGCCGAGGTCTTTTTCGAGGAGGGTCTTTTTGCCCATGAGGACTTGTTGGTCCTGCTTGGCCATCTTGTATTCGGAGTTTTCCTTAAGGTCGCCGTGTTCGCGGGCGGTGGCGATGGCCTTGGAGTTTTCCGGAATCTCTTTGGAGACGATGGATTCGTATTCGGTACGCTTGGCTTCGTAGGAGGCGCGCGAAACGAGGAGTTGCTCTTCCTTGCTCTCGGCATCGGCGGCGACCAGGGACTGAATCTTGGGGAAGATTTTGATGAAGCGGGCGAGGAGGGACTTTTTGGTGAGTTCCTCAAAGCCTTGGTTCAGCATCAGCGTGTTCGCAAGATCGCGGGCGGTCTCGGGATCGGCGGTGGAGAGGAGGTCGGCGATGAGATCGGTGTCCTCGGAGAGGATATCGGCGAGCGGGATGCGGCGCGCGCTGGCGGCCTGGAGCGCTTCGTAGTCGATGGCGAAGAAGACGGCACTGAGGAGACGCGGGGTGATGAGATCGTTGAGCAGCTTGGCGAATTTCTTCGAGTGGCGGTTCTTGACGATCCAGAGCAAGACGGGGGCGCGGAGATTTTGCTCGGTCTGCCAGCGGGTGAGGGTGGCGGCGAGGTCATCGGAGTATCCTTGCTCGACGAGGAAGTTAATGCACTCGGTGGTGAACTTACCTTGGGAGACTTTGAGGAGGCCGAAGACGATGTCGCGGGTCTCGATCGGGTGCGTGGCGAGGATGAGCTCGAGGAAGCGGCTCTGGAAGTGAACCGGGATTTTTTCCGCGATCTCGGGGAGGTCGCGTTGGTTGGCGATGAGGCTGGCCTGAGAGGGTTCGTAGGCGGTTTCGGAGCCGACCAATTTGGCGAGGTCGTCGCGGATGGCGGCGCCATAGAGGCGCTCGGCGGCGTCGAGCTGGTTACTCTCTTGGACGGAAGTGGCGAGGCCGGCGAGGACGGAGGCGAGGTCTTTTTGGGACGTGGCTTTGTCGGAACCGTCGACGAGCTCTTCGGCGAGGAGGATGCGGCGACGCGCGGAGCGGGTGTTGGTGAATTGCTCAACGAGCTCGTCTTCGGCGGAGACGGGCGTCTCGCGGATGAGGTAGCACTCGGTCTTCTTGACGGGCACTTGGATGCGCGCGTCTTTGGCGATGAGTTTCTTGGCGGCCGCCCACCATTTCTTGAATTTCTCTTCGCCGAGCACCTGCGCGAGGACGATCTCGATCTCGATGGCGGTGGCGGCGTTGTTCGGGTAGGCTTGGAGCGTCTCGATCAAGAGCTGGGCGGGATTATCCGCGATGAGCTCGTTGATCTTCTGCGTATCAGTCTCCTTGCGGACGAGGAGGTGCTTGGCGGGCAAGACTTCCATCGTGCTGATGCAGAACGTAGGGTCCATGGAATGGCCCTTCTTGTCCTTGAAATTGATGACGAGCTTTTGGGTAGCATCGTCGTAACGCTGGATTTGGCCAAAACCCCAGCTGCGGTGGACCACGTAGGCGTCCGCTTCCATGGCCTCCAACTTGGCTTTGGACGCCTTAAGCGTCGGGTTTTTGGCGATGAGCGCGGATACTTCGGCGGAATTCATGGTTGCGTGAGTGAGGGCCTGAACGGGATAGTTGAGCGGATAATGACTAACGCTGTCAATCCGAGTCTCGAAAACACCTGCGTATGAGTACAAAAACCGACGCCCCCCGTCCTACAGCCTGGCCGGCGGCCGCCCAATTGGTCGCGCGCTGGCTCGAACGCCGGGAGCGCATTGATGCGCTTTTTGACACCTTACCCGGTAAATTATCCGGCGCCGAACGCGCCCGTTGCCAGCATTTGGTCTTTGGGGTGGTGCGCCACGCGAGCCGTTTGGAGCAAGAACTGGCGAAGTTGATCGCCCATCCACCGCGCTATGCGACGCGCGCGGTCCTATATGTAGCGGGTTTTGAATTGATCGAGGCTGAGGGTCAGCCCGCCGATGAAGGTCTCGTCGCGAAGATCGTCCACCACGCCGTGGACCAAGCCAAGGTGCTCGCGAGCGCGGCCGAAGCGCGGCTCGTCAACGCCGTCGTGCGTAAGCTCGCGACCGCGCTCCACGCGCAGATCGAGCCCAACCGACTCGCGGCAGCGGAAGTGTTGGCAGGATATTTCTCGCATCCCGCGTGGCTGGCGCAGCGCTGGCTCACGCATTTCGGCGCCGAGCACACACGCGCATTACTTAAGTGGAACCAATCGCCCGCGCCCGTCTATGCACGTTGGCGCGACCGTACGGCGCCCGCGCCGGCTTGGCTGAAGGCGACGGCGTGGGCCGGTTTCTACGAAGTACCGTCGGGGCATTGGAGCGACGTCGAGCCGTTGCTCAAAAAAGGTAAACTTTATCTGCAAGATCCGGGCACGCGGCTCGCCGTCGAGCTCCTCGCGCCGCAGCCCGGCGAAACCGTGCTCGACGTGTGCGCGGCACCCGGCGGCAAGAGCCTCATGATCGCCGACGCGATGCTCGCCCGCACGGGCGCCACGCCGCCGGCGAAACCCAGTCGCGTGATCGCGATGGATCTGCCGGGCGAACGCATCGCGCGCTTGAAGGAAAATCTCTCGCGCGCCGAAGGCGTCGAAGTCGCGCTCGTCCAAGCCGACGTCGCGAAAGACGGATTTCTCGCGCTCGATGCGTGTCAATTACCCACGAGTTACGACGCCGTGTTACTCGACGTGCCGTGCACGAACTCGGGCGTGATGCGGCATCGCGTCGACGTGAAATGGCGCCTGCAAGAAGGCGATTTCCATAAACACGGCCGCCAACAACTCGCGCTCTTGCACGCGGCGGCGCGCCTCGTGGCGCCGGGCGGACGACTGGTGTATTCCACCTGCTCGATCGATCCCGAGGAAAACGAGAGCGTCGTAAAAACCTTTTTCGATAGCCGCGCGGGCGGACCGTTTACGCTCGAAGCGAAGAGCCTCAGCCAACCGTGGGTGACGGGCCACGACGGCGCGGCCGCGTTCCTGCTGCGCAAGAAACTCTAAGCGCTACTTTTTTGAGATCTGACGTGCGCGGCGGTCCCTGCGGTCCCGCCCCACCACGGCAACCTCACGGCACGAGCTCGAAGACCGGGAGGCGTTTCTCGGTTTCGCGCGTGCCGTTGAGAAACGTGAAGGTGATCTCGCGGGCTTCGGCGACGAGGCGCGCGTAGCGGCGGAAATCCCAGCGCGCGACGGGTTCGCCGTTGATGCGCGTGATGAGATCGCCGCGCTCGACCGCGGCGGCGGTGGCGGCGGAACTGGGGACGACGCCGGCGACCCGCCAATACGCGGGCGTTTTGGAGAAACTCAGGCCCGGGCTGCGGCGCGGCGCGGTCGCGATGGGCGCGGGGGAATCGCGGTAAAAGGTGACGCGGTCGCGCTCCTGGTCGAAGGTGACGGAAAAGTTTTGGAGCACGGCGCCACCGATGGCGGAAAGTTCGTCGGAGAGTTCGACGATCGGCGCGGGCAGAAGGTAGTCGGCGAGGTTTAACGACTCGGTTAATCGGCCGATGCTTTGCGGGCGGTCGCCGGCGAGCGTGCTCACGGTGCTGCCCTCGCGGGGGCCGTAGGTAAAGTGTGGCGAGAGTCCGACGGGATTGAGGCTAAGGGCGGCGTCGCTGCCGCTGTCGAGGAGTGCAACGAAGGGCTGGTCGCCCAGGCTTACAGAGATGAGCGGGGTTTTGTTGGCGTTGTTAAACGGGACGGCTGCGCCGGGGATGAGCGGGTTGCCACGGGCGGGCGCGAGCACGACGCGGTCGCGTGGGTAGTCGAGCGTGAGGAGCGTTTCGCGAAAAAGCGGGAAGCCGAGGATGCCGTCGATTTTTACGCCGAGGTGCGCGGAGAGGGCGGCGCAATCGTAGATGCGGGCGGAAATATTTTCAAAGCGGGCCTCGCCAAGCTCAAGCCGTCGAATCGTGGTGGCGGGGAGCGCGACCGTCTGGCCGTCGGCTGAGACAATATTGACCAAGGCGACGGGGTTAGCGGGGTCGGGTTTGTAGCCGTAGCGTTGGGCGAATTCGGGGGTAACGAGCGTGGTGTTGGCGCCGGTGTCGATGAGGAAATGCCACGGGCCGCCGCGGTCCCATTTGCTCTCGAGAACGAGGAACGTGCCGAGACGTTGAGCGGGGAGCACGATGAGCGGTGAGCCGAGCGTGGTGCGACCCGGGCGCGCGGCTTCGCGGCGAAAGGAGAAACAGCCCGTGAGTTGCGAGCAGACCAACGCGGCCAAGGCGAAAGCGAGAGTACGCCGCCAGTTCATTTTTTATTTGGCCGGTTGCGGCAGCGTGCGGCTCAGAGCGAAGGCGCCGAGGGCGAGGGCGGCGCCCGCGAGGAAGACGCTGCGCGAGCCGTAGAGCCAGAAGGCGGCGCCGGCGAGCACGGGCGTGATCGCGCGCGCGAGCGAGCCGAGGGAGCGGAAGATACCGAGGACGCGCCCCTGTTCTTGCGGGCCGCAATAAAGGGAGATGAGGCCGGTGCTGGCGGGGTTGACGAGGCCGGAGCCGGCGGCGAGCAAGGCGAGGCCCGCGTAAAGCAGCCAAGGTTGTTGCGCGAAGCCGACGGCGACGAGGCCAAGGGTCGAAAGGATGAGACCGGCGCCGAGTACGCGGATCTCGTCGATGCGCGCGAGGAGTTTGCGCACGATGAATCCTTGGGTGATGATCGAGCACACGCCGAGGAAGCCGAGGAGGTAACCGTTTTGGCGGGCGGTGTAACCGAAGCGCTCGGCGGCGAGAAAGGTCAGTGACGCCTCCATCGCGACGAAGGCGAGCGCGTAGGTGAAGGCGACCAGGTTGGTGCGGCGCAGGGCGGCGTCGCCGAGCCCGAAGATGGCGGCGATGGGGTTGCGGATGCGCGGGTCGCGAGCTTCGGCGCGAGCGGCGGGGGTGAGCGTTTCGTTGAAGCGACGGTAAATCCACGCGAGGTTGACCAAACAGAGCGCGAAAGAAATCAGCGCGGGCACGGAGAACGGATTGAAACCAAAACGCGCGAGGGCTGGATACGTTTCCAGTAGGTTCCACTGCGCGGTGAGTGCGCCGATCATCGGGCCCGTGACGAGGCCGAGACCAAACGCGGCGCCAACGATGCCCATGGCTTTGGAGCGCTCGGCGCGCGAAGTGACATCGGCCACGGCGGCGGTGGCGACGGAGAGGTTGCCGGAGAAGGCGCCGCTCACGATGCGCGATAGCAAGAAGGCCCAGAAGGAGCCGCTGATGACCCAGAGCAGGTAACCGAGCGCGGTGCCCGCGACGGTGAGGAGCAACACGGGACGACGGCCGCGTTTATCGGAGATCGCACCCCAGAACGGCGCGAAGATGAATTGGAGAATTGAGAAAAAGGAACTGAGCACGCCGCCGAAGAGGACGGCGGCGAAGGCGTTGTCGTGGCCGAGGCTGCGCGCGATGGCGTCGGTCTGGGCGAGGAGCCAGCCGAGGACGCCGCTGCGGCCATCGGTGCCGAGGTAGTGGCCGAGGAGATCGGGACCAAGGGGAAAGATGATCGAGAAACCGATCAGATCGATGTACAGCGTGAGAAAAATGACCCCGAGGGAGAGGGCGCGTTTGGGCGTCGTCGGGGCGGGCGTGGTACTGGCGGAGGCGTGGGACACGGCGGACAAAAAAGGGAGGCGGTACTGGTGTAGGATTCACCTGAAGCGCAGGCGGCGCAAGGGGAACTTCCGTACGCGGCGGGTCAGTCGAGGAGGCGGCGGGCGGCGTGCTCGAGATCGCCGAGTTTAAACGGTTTGTGCAGGTAGGCGAGCGGACCGCCGCCGGCGTGACGGGTGAGAAAGTCCCCTTCATTGAAGCCGCTAATAATGAGAACGCGCACGCTGGGCCGGAGTTTACGCAACTCGGCGAGGGTAGCTTCGCCGTTGAGGCCGGGCATCAGTAGATCGAGCACCACGAGGTCAAAGCCATCGGGCGCGGCGCGCCACGCCTCGAGGCCGGCGTAGCCGTCGCTCGTGGCGATGACGGTGAGGCCGAAGGAGCGTAAAATGGCGCTGGTGACGAGGCGCACAGAGTTGTCGTCGTCGATGACCAGGGCCGTGCCTTGGTGGCGCCAAGGTGCGTCGGTGCCGCGGCTTTTGGGCGTGGCGGGACGAGCGGTGATGCCGGGGAGCAGGAGGCGGAAGGTGGTGCCAGAGCCGGAGGTGCTGTCAACGAGGAGGGCGCCTTCGTGGCCGCGGACGATGCCGAGGACGGCGGCGAGGCCGAGGCCGCGGCCGGTGAATTTAGTAGTATAGAACGGATCGAAGATTTTGGCGAGCACGGCGGGGCTCATGCCAGGGCCGGTGTCGGTGACTTCGAGGAAGACGTAGGAACCGGGTTTACGGTCGGAGCCGGTCACGGCGCGAGCGAGGGTGGGGGCGTCGATCAGTAGAACTCCGGTGGTGATGCGGATTTCGCTGCCGTTGGTCACACCGGTTTCGCCGATGGCTTCGGCGGCATTGATCACGAGATTGACGATGATCTGCCGAATCTGGGTGGTATCGACCATGACGGCGGGGACGTCGGGATTAAGGTTGAGGGTCAGGGTGGCGCTGTGACCGACGGAAATTTTAAGAAGAGAGTGGACGCCTGCGACGAGGAGACCGAGGTGGGCTGGTTCGACGATGAAGCGGCCTTTGCCGGCGTAGGCGAGCATCTGGGCGCAGAGTTCGGCGGCGCGTTGGCTGGCGGTCTCGATGTGTTCGAGGGCGGTAGGGTCGGAGCCGGCAGGGAGTTCGAGGCGGGCGAGGCTGGTGCTGCCAAGGATGGCGGTGAGGAGGTTGTTAAAATCGTGGGCGATGCCGCCGGCGAGGAGGCCGAGCGATTCGAGCTTTTGGGAATCGAGGAGTTTGCGCTCGAGGGCGAGGCGGTCGGACTCGGCGTTTTTTTGAGCCGTGATGTCGATAGCGAGGCCTTCGAAGAACTGAATTTTTCCCTCGGCGGTGTAGACGCCGTGGGCGCGGGAGAGGACCCATTTTACGGTGCCGTCGCGGTGGAGGAGGCGGTATTCGACTTCGACGGCGCGGCGTTCGTGGAGGGCGGCGCGGGTGTCGTGGGTGACGCGTTCGAGGTCGTCGGGATGGGTGAGGGCGGTGAAGGTGATGACGCCGGAGCTGAAGTCGGCGGGGTGATAGCCGGTGAGGTCGAAGGCGCCTGGGCTGACGTAAAGGGCGACGAGTTGATTCTCGAGGTAATGGCAGCGATAGACGAGGCCGGGGAGCGCGTGCATGAAATTATCCAAGCGACGCTGGCTTTCGATGAGCTGGGTGGTGCGTTCGAGGACTTTGTCTTCGATTAATTTGCCGCGGCGTAAGCGGCTGGCGAGGTAGCCGGTGCCGAGGAGCGTGCTGCTTAGTCCGACCACGAGGATGATGTACGGGATGGCGGAGTTCTGGGCGCGTTGGGCAGCGGAGTGGCGGTAGAGGATGTTCCAAGTGCGGTTGCCGAGGTCGAGTTTACGGGCTTGGTGCGGGCTGGCGAGGAAGGCGGCTTCGGTGATGGGGGCCGCGGCGGATCCGCTAGCTTGATGGTAGTGGAGGAGGCGGCGATCGGGTCGGGTGGCCGATTCGTCGATAAACATGACGTCGAGTTCGGCGGCGGGGGCGCGGCTCCAAGGTTGATTGAGAAGATCCTTTACAAAGAAGACCCCGAGAATGACGCCACTTTCGGCGGGGGGCGCAGGGCGGACGGGACAAACCAGGATGATGCCGTCATTGGCGCCGCGTTCGAAGACCAATTTCACCAGACCGCCGAATTGGAAGTTATCGGTGGCGATGGCTTGTTTGATCTCGTTTTCCAAGGGGCTGATGGCGGCGTCGCTGCCGAGGACTTTTTTATTTTCGGCGTAGGGTTCGGCGTAGAGAAGTGGGTAATAGACGTCGCGGTCGGCAGAGATGACGTCTTGGCCGCCGCGCACGCGTTCGCGGATGCGGTTGAAAGGGGCGAGTTCGGCTTGGTGGTTTTTTTCCCAAGATAGTCGGTCCGCCCCGGAGACGCGCGGGGCCCATTCCAAGGCGAGGAAGCCTTTGTGCCGGGAGAGTTGGGTGAGGGCGGCGGCGGAGAAGAGTTCGCGGTCGACGGGTTGCCGGTAGGTGAAGAGGAGTTTGAGGGAGAGGAGGGATTCTTCGTAACCGGCGATCGTTTCGCGGATGAGGGCGTGGCGGGATTCAGCTTGGCTGACTAAATCCGAGGCGCGGGCCTCGGATTGTTGATGGCGAGTCATGCGCCAGCCCCAAGTGGTGGCGGACAGGCCCAAGCCGACCGCAAGGACTAGCGCGATTATATCGCGATAGGGTTGAGGTTTGCTGGCGGATAGTTCCATGCGTGACCCAAGCCGGGTGGGCTTGAGGGATTTTTAGATTTAAACTCAGCAGGGATGACGCCGCCGATCGGGCTGGACCCTGCCGTTTTTCTCAGAGCACGTAGGGCAGAGGGAAGCGGCTCATCAGGGCGGCGACGCGGAGCTTGGTGGCGGCGAGGGCATCGGCTTCGCCGGGGGTGCCGATCGCGGGGAGGACCAGATGGATGCAGGCGGCGATCTCAGTCATGTCGGCTTCAAGGAGGCCGCGGGTGGTGACCGCGGGGGTACCGAGGCGGATGCCGGAGGCTTGGAACGGGGAACGCGTCTCGTAAGGGACGGTGTTTTTGTTACAAGTGATGTGGGCGAGATCGAGGGTCTCTTGGGCTTTCTTGGCGGTGAGCTCGGGGAGGTTGCCGCGGAGATCGACGAGGAAGAGGTGGTTGTCGGTGCCGCCGGTGAGGATTTTGTAACCGTACCGGGCCATGGCGGCGGCGAGGGCGCGGGAGTTTTTCACGACCTGTTCGGAGTACGTCTTGAAGTCGGGCTTGAGGCATTCGCCGAAGCAGACGGCTTTGGCGGCGATGACGTGCATGAGCGGGCCGCCTTGGGTGCCGGGGAACACGGCGGAGTCGATGGCTTTGGCGTGGGCGGCGCGGCAGAGGATGAGACCACCACGGGGACCACGCAGGGTTTTGTGCGTGGTGGTGGTGACGAAATCGGCGTGGGGGACGGGTGAGGGGTGGACGCCGGCGGCGACGAGGCCAGAGATGTGGGCGATGTCGGCGAAGAGATACGCGCCGACGCTGCGGGCGATCTCGCCCATGCGAGCGAAGTCGATGACGCGCGAGTAGGCGCTGGCGCCGACGGTAATCATCTTGGGCTTTTCGCGGAGAGCGACGGCGGCAAGTTCTTCGTAGTCAATAAGGCCGGTGTCCTCGCGGACGCCGTATTGGCAGAAGTTATACAGTTTGCCGGAGAAATTGGCGGGGTTGCCGTGGGTGAGGTGACCGCCGTGACTGAGGTTCATACCGAGGAGCTTGTCCCCGGGCTGGAGGACGGCAGCGTAGACGGCGGTGTTGGCCTGGGCGCCGGAGTGAGGTTGGACGTTGGCGTGATCGGCGCCGAAGAGTTGTTTGGCGCGGTCGATGGCGAGTTGTTCGACTTGGTCGACGAATTCGCAGCCGCCGTACCAGCGTTTGGCGGGGTAGCCTTCGGCGTATTTGTTGGTGAGGACGCTGCCCTGCGCCTGCATGACGGCGGGGTTGGTGAAGTTTTCCGAGGCGATGAGCTCGATGTGGCTTTGTTGGCGGGAGAACTCGGCGGCGATGGCGGAGTAAACAGCGGGATCGAGTTGGGCGAGAGGAGCGGCGTTGAGCATGGCAAAAAAGAGTGAAGTGACGCTCGCGCATGGTGGCGCGGAGGCAAAGACTTTTTACAGGAAAGGCGTGAACTGGGTCAGCGAGCAGCGTTGATCTGTTTTTTGATGAATTCGAGGAGGCTCGGGATGGCTTCGACCATCTCGTCGCGGGTGGCTTCGTAGACTTTAAGTGAACCGCCAAAAGGGTCGCCGATTTCTTTGGCGTGGGGGGCGGACATGAATTCGCGGAAGAGATAAACGTTACGCGGGACGGGGTTGATCGCGTACTCTAAAGAGGCGCGGTGCGACTCGGTCATGCCGATGACAGCGAGAGCATTTTGTACGAGCTCGTCGGTGAGGGCGCGGCTGCGGTGCTGGGCGATATCGAGGCCAACTTTTTTGAGGGCGGTGACGGAGTTGGCGCTGACGGTGTCGCCATCGCGGCCGGCGACGCCGGCGGAAATCACTTCGATAGAGCGGAGCGGCTCGGGTTGGGCGGCGAGGGCGTGTTGAAGGAGGGCGGCGGCCATCGGGCTACGGCAGACGTTGGCGGTACAGACGACGAGGATGTAGCCGGGCTTGGGCATCGTGGTGGGATGGTAAGGCGTGAAAGGACAGGTTTTTTCCGCGAAAAGCAACCTGCGCGCGTAGACGTTTTAAATTTGTCGCAGAGCGACGAGGGCGCGGTGGAGGTGGACGGCGCGTTGAAGTACGGCGTCGATCAGCGGCGGCGGAGTGGGCGTGGCGGGATCGCTCGGGGTGGCGGCGGTTTTGGTGGTGGTGCGTTTACCCTGGTCGGCGGGTTGGGCGGCGGTAAGGGAAGGGTGGGCCCCGGGGCGGTCGGGTTGCCACTCGGCGGCGAGGGCGGCTTCGTCGTTGCGGGGTTTGGCGATAGTTGGAGTAATGAGGGTGGTAAGCGCCTCGGGCTGAGTGAGCGCATCATAAGCGCGGCGTTCGGTGGCGGGGTCGACGGCGAGGGCGAGGTCGGGCGTGAAGTCGGGGGCGTTGAGGCCGAGGACGATGAGGCCGGGGGTGTCTTCGCGTTCGGCAAAGGCGGCGCGGAGGGCAGGGCTGGTCTCGGTGTTGGCGAGGATGAATACCGGGGTGCGTGGCACGGCGCGGAATTTTAGCCACGCGGCCAAGGTGATCGCGGCGTCCGGGCCGCCGGTGGTGTAGCGCAAGTCGAGGACGAGTGGCTGGGGCCGGGCAGGAGAGGCCGCTGGTAAATCGGCTGGCAAGCTGTGGGCGCGGTGGTACGCGAGGCCTTGGCCGAGATCGAGGATGAGCGGTTTCGCGTCGGCGGTGCGGGGCAACGCACTCGCGCCTAGGAGCAAGCTGACAAAGAGGAGAACGTGGCGGAGCTTCATGAACGGTTGAGCTGGCGGGCGCCGATGTCGCGGCGGAAATATTTGGTGGAGCACTGAACTTGGTCGCAGGCGGCGTAAGCGCGATCGGCCGCGGCGCGGAGGCTAGGGGCCAGCGCGGTGACGCCGAGGACGCGGCCACCGTGGGTCACGAGTTGACCGGCGGCGTTGCGGGCGGTGCCGGCGTGGTAAATCGTCGTGGCGGGCGGGAGCGCGGTGGGCGCGGGGAGTGTGATGAGGTCGCCTTTCGCGTACGCATCGGGATAGCCGTGGGCGGCGATGACGACGCAGACGGCGTAGTCGGGTTTGACCGCGAGCGGGCCGACGGCGGGCAGGCGATCGGTGGCGGCGGCCCAGAGCAGTTGCAATAAATCAGTCGTGAGACGCGGGAGGACGACTTGGGTTTCGGGATCGCCGAAGCGGGTGTTGTACTCGATCACGCTCGGGCCGGTGGCCGTGAGCATGATGCCGATAAAAAGCGTGCCGCAAAATGCGATGCCCTCAGCGGCAATGGCGTTGACGGAAGGGCGAACGATTTCGTCTTCGATGCGCGCGAGCAACGCGGGCGTCACGACCTCGGCGGGCGAGTAAGTGCCCATGCCGCCTGTGTTGGGGCCGGTATCGCCATCTCCGATACGTTTGTGGTCCTGCGACGTGGGAAGGATGACGTAGTCGAGACCGGAGACAACGACGAGGATACTGGTTTCTTCACCGAAGAGGCAGTCTTCGATGAGTAACTGGCGGCCGGCGGCGCCGAATTTATCGCCGGCGAGCATTTCGCGGACGGCGGCCTCGGCCTCGGCGAGAGATTGGGCGACGACGACGCCTTTGCCTGCGGCGAGACCATCGGCTTTGACGACGATCGGGACTGAGCGAGTTCGCAAGTAAGCAAGCGCGGGCTCAATCGCGTTGAAAAACGCAGCGGGCGCAGTCGGGATGCGGTGCTTGAGTAGAATTTTCTTGGTGAAAATTTTTGAGGCTTCAAGGCGCGCGCCGTCGGCGCCGGGACCGTAAACGGGAATGCCGAGGTCGCGCAGGCGATCGGCTAGGCCGAGCGAAAGCGGGACCTCGGGGCCGACGACGACGAAGGCGATGTTTTCGCGTTGCACGAGCGCGACGAGGCCGGGGATGTCATCGGCGGCGATCGGGTAACACGGGACTTCCTCGGCGATGCCGGCATTACCGGGGGCGCAGATCACGCGCGGGGCGGCGGGCGAGGCGAGCAAGGCGCGGACGAGTGTGTGTTCGCGTCCGCCGGAGCCGACGACGAGAAGAGAGCGGGGAAGAGCGGAAAGAGGAGCCACGGAAAAAGAAAAAGTGGGTACGACGCGATGGAGGCGCGCTTAAAGCACCTGAAGTTTTTTACGATAGAAAGCTACAACTTCAGCGGGGTCGTCGGTGAAGAGGATGTAGTCGGCGATCCACGCGGGGGCGCGTTTGGTGGCGATCATGGTTTTGAGTTGTTTGCGGAGGTCGCCCCAGAAACGGGAATTAAAAAACACGTACGGGACGCGCGGGCGGATACCGAGTTTAAGGTTGCACATCTCGATGCCAATTTCTTCAAGCGTGCCGACACCGCCGACGTTGAAGATACAGAAGTCGGCCGCTTCGAACCATTTTTGACGGAAGTGGCGGGAGGATTCTTGGAACGTGTTGAAGAAGTCGACGCCGAGCTCGGGCGGTTGCGCTTCGAGTTCGAGGAAACACGCGCCAGTGAGGGCGCCTTTTTGGCGGGCTTGGTCGGTGGCGAGCCGCATGACGCCGCCGCCGCCGCCGGTGAGGACGCCGACGTTGGGACCGATGAAGCCGGTGAGTTGTTCTACGAGTCCGGTGATGCGCGCGGTGTCAGCGGGGTCGAGACCGACAGCGGAACCGTAGAAGGCGAGGAGCGTGGTTTCCTGAAATTTGCGGCTCAGTTCTTCCCGCACGAAGAAGCCGTGTTCTTTTTTGTAGACGTGGGCGTAAAGTTCTTTGGTGGATTCGTCGTACCAGTAAACGCGGACGCCGATGGCGTCGAAGGTGTCGAGGCGAGCGTGGGCGTTACTGGATAGAAAATAGCCGTGGGTGCGGGAGGCTTTGCGGAAGATGATGCGCTTGATTTTTACTTCCCCGATGCGGGTGAGTAGCTCGATGTGTTCGAGTAAGTCGGGGAAATAATCGACGATGAGCGTGTCGGCATCGACGGGCGCGTCGTCGAGGGCTTGGATCATGGTGCGACTGCCGATGGGGCAGGCGTCACCGTCGAGGAATTTTTTGAGGTCGTCGTTGGCGCGGACGAGGACGCTGCGGTTTTCGTTGGCACCACTCTGGCCGCGGACGGTGATTTTGGTGCGCGGGCGGGCCTCACGGGTGTCGCGGGGTGGGTTGGCGTCGAGGCACTTAAAAAGTTCGGTGGCGGTGCTGAGGAGCCGCTGACGTTTTTTGGCGAGTGTCTTGAACTCCGGGTCGGAAAACGGCGGGGCGCGGAAGATGTCGACTGAGACCATCGGGTTGACGACGGGTTGGTCACCGGGGTTGTAGATTTCCAACATGACGTTGGTGCCGAAGGTCTTGATCGGGTCTAGAAGGACGGCGCTGGTGTGGAGGCCGAAGTTGCCCTCGCCTTGGTTGAGAACGACGTAGTGCTCCTTCAGATACATGGAGCAACTGGTGAGTACGCCCGAATGCGGGGCGACGCTGAGAGGTGAGGCGTCGTGGCGGAGCTGAACTTTGTCGAGAAAGCCGCGGCCGGCTAGGCCGGCGACGACGTTTTCAAAATTGAGACGAGTGAGTTTAGGGGAAAGCGTGTAGCTGACTTGATGCGGCGTGAGGAAGACGCGGCCGCGGGAGTCGATCGAGATGGTGTTGGGGAGTTTGAGGTCGTTGGCCTGGATGGCGGCCCAGATTTCTGCGGTGGAGAGTTTGGCGGCGGCGGGTGCGTAAAAAAGACGACCGACGGGAGCGCCGGGGCGGAGGAGTTTTTTCCAGTAAGAGGCGTTGGGAAAACTCGCGTCGTAGATGAAGGCGTCGGCGGTGAGGACGAGACGGTTGCCCTCGATCACGGGTGGACCTTGGAGGAGCATCTCGATGCCGATGCGGGCGAGCGAACTGCGTTCGGTGAATTTCAGCTCGGGTAGGAGAGATTTGAGGGACTCAAATTCGACGGGATTTCTGGGCCAGAAGGCGAGGGTGAGGGTGGTGGAGCGCTCGTCTTTGTTCTTAACGGTGAGAATCTGGCCGTCTTGGCTGGTCCAAAATTGATCAGGGGTCATGTCGAACGCTTAACGTGGCCTTTGAAGCAGGGGGACACAAGCGGGGAGTAATGAGTTGCATTTGGCGCGACGGACGGGCACATCAAAAGTTTTACGGCACAAAACGACCTCGGCCGTTTCCATTCAACGCACTCCATAACCCATAAAATGAAACTCAAGTCCGCCCTCACGCTCTCCTTGCTCGCGCTCGGTACCGCCACCGCGATCCACGCTCAGGAGGTCAAACTCAATATCCCCGGCCAACCTGCCGCCGCTCCGTCCGCTGCCGCTGCTGCGACTACCGTCGCTGCTCCGGCCGCTCCCGTTTTCACGGAAGCCCAACTCGTCGAAGAGTTTGGTTGGTTCATGGGCAAGCGCGTCGGGCTCTCCGAGCTCGGCTTCAGCGCCTCTGAGATCGACGCCTTGCTCAAAGGTATGGGCGCTGCGATCGCCGGCAAAGATTCTCCTTACGATCTGCCGAAGATCGGTCCAGCCATGGATGAGTTCATGAAGAAAAAACAGGACGCTTACATGACCAAGTTGAAGCAAGACGGTATGAAACAGAGCGCCGCTTTCTTCGCTAAGCTGAAGGAAAACAAAGCGGTCACCGAACTCCCCAGCGGCCTCCGCTACGAGATCGTGAAGCAAGGCGACGGTGCAGCGCCGAAGCCCACTGACACGGTCAAGGTTCACTACACCGGCACGCTTATCGACGGCACCGTGTTCGACAGCTCCGTGCAGCGCAACGAGCCGGCCGAATTCCAACTCGATCAAGTCATCCCAGGCTGGACCGAAGGTCTGCAAAAGGTGAACAAGGGCGGTAAGATCAAACTCTACGTCCCACCACAACTCGCCTACGGCGACGACGCGCGTGGCAACATCCCGCCCTCGGCCACGTTGACCTTCGAGATCGAGTTGCTCGACATCAAGGCCAGTGCTCCCGCTCCGGTCGCGCCCGTGGCGCCCGCTGCGCCCGCTACGCCCGCTACGCCCGCTGCCGCCAAGTAAACTGAATTAAGGTTTTTAACTCAGCCCGTCGCTCTCGTAGCGACGGGCTTTTTTGTGTCAGCCTCGTGACTCATTCAAATTGCGGTCAAATCGCACTGGCGACGTGGGGTGCGCGGCGACGAATTCAAGTTTGAGTGTGGTGCTTGGATGCTTAGGTATTTGAACATGCTTTTTTCTTACCTGAAAGCGGGGCTGATTTTTTTATCGATTTTAAGCATGGGTATTGCGGCAGAGGAACGCTGGTCGCCGCTCTGGAATGGGCGTGATCTTGAAGGCTGGACCACATGGCTGGCCAAGCCGCAACCGAGCGCGGTGCTGCCGGGCGAACCGCGCGACGCGAAGGGTAATTACACGCAGCCGCTCGGGAGCGGACG
>CAMDRP010000043.1 GCA_945906965.1 Opitutus sp. GAS368
GAATACGGTGAGATCGGCGGCGTGAAATTTGCCCGTGAAATTCGCCGCCTTCGCCAAGATGATACCGTCAAGGCCATCGTGCTTCGGGTGAACAGCCCCGGCGGCAGCGCCTCAGCTTCGGAAAATATCGCCCGCGAAGTACGCCTCGCGCGCAAACTAAAACCGGTGATTGTTTCCATGGGTACCTACGCCGCATCGGGCGGTTATTGGATCGCGGCAGATGGAGATCGTATTTTCGCGGAGCCCACGACCATCACGGGATCGATCGGAGTTTTTGGTCTTCAATTCGACGTCCAGAAACTCGCGAATAACCTCGGCTTCACTTTTGATGCGGTGAAGACGGGTAAATACGCCGACGCCATCACCATCACACGGCCCAAGACCGACGACGAACTCGCTGTTTTCCAAAACATGGTCGATTGGATTTATGATGAATTCGTTGGCAAAGTAGCTACGGCGCGAAAACTTCAAAAAGAAGATGTGCAAGAAATCGCCCAAGGCCGCGTGTGGTCGGGCGCCGAAGCTAAAAAACTCGGCTTGGTGGATGAGCTCGGCGGACTCGATGATGCGATTCAGTTCGCCGCGACCAAGGCCGGACTCGGAAAAAACTACCGACTGATCGAGTATCCTCAGAAGAAGGAATTAGCCGAGACGATCGGCGAACTTATGGAGCGATTTAATCCCGATGCCCAAGCTCAAGCCCGTGGCGTCATCGGTCAAATCACTGCGCGCCTGCAACACGATCTCGCCACTCTCAAGACGTTCAACGACCCTCAAGGCATCTACGCGCGCATGCCGATGGAGCTCGCGCTGCGTTAACACAAAAAATTCATGGATACCACGCTGACTCACGACACACCGGCCACCGCTATTCCTTCGGGCGAGGCGCTCACGTTGAGCGCTGGCGCCAGCGTGTACATCACCCAGACCCTTGGCGGCAACGTCACCGTACGCACCGACCGTGGCCTATTTCGCATCGCGGCCGAAAATACCGGCGCCTTGGCGGGCTACACCCCAGTCGTGGAGACGACGGCAGTCACCACCGAGGCTTTCAATGAACAAGCCATTTGGTCGGCACTAAAAACGTGTTTTGATCCAGAGATTCCCGTGAACATCGTGGATCTCGGCTTGGTGTATGATTTGGCGATTGATGTGCTGCCGGATGGTTCGCACAGCGTCGAAGCTAAGATGACGCTCACCGCGCAAGGTTGCGGGATGGGGCCAGTGATCGCCGAAGATGCGCGTCAAAAAATTTCGGCCTTACCCACCGTGAGCGCGGCCAAAGTTCACATTGTTTGGGATCCCATCTGGACCCCACAGATGATTTCTCCTGAGGGGCGCAAGACCTTGGGGTTGGAATAACCCAATCGCCGCACCTGCTGCGCCGTCTAGATTCCGCGGTGCAGTTTCTGGTTATTCGCGGACTCTATTTCCGCAACCTCTTAGGGCCGAGCTGCGGCGGCTGGAGTCTTCGCGGTCACAAAACGAAACACGTAGTAAGTGGCCGGTGTTAAGCCGACGTTGCGCATGCCGTGAAGATCGTTGGAGGCGTAAAAAAAAATCGAACCCGCGCTGGCGCGCTGCGTCTCGCCATTGATGGTGACTTCGAGGGTGCCTTCTTTGATGAGAATCATCTCCTCGTCGGGATGGCGGTGCGGCGGATGCGGCACTTCGCCTGGGCGGATCGTGGTCACGTGACCTTCGAAGTTATTGAGCGTGAGGGTGGGCGCATCAAAGAGTTCACGCCGCTCGCCGGTTTTGGTCGGCTTGACGGCCAATTTGGCCCAATCGATCACCGTGGATTTGGTCACGGATTTCGGTGCTTCCGCAGCATTGAGACTCCAGGTAACTAGCATTACCAAGCACCAGATAGGTGGTAGAATTTTCATGGCAAAAGGGTGGGGGAGGGTAAATTAAGCTGACACGGGTCACGCGATGAATCGTGCTAAATGCTCAAAACATCCATGAAATCACACCTTCGTCACTCCTTGTTTGGTTGCGTCTTAGCTTTACTGAGCGCGACTTCGATTCTATCGGCCGCGGTCGAACCCGCGACGCTCCTGAACGACCCGACGGTGAAGGCGGCCCTAGCAGCCGTGGAACGCAACGAGCCTGAAACGCTCAACCTACAAGCTCGTCTTACGGAAATTCCGGCGCCCCCATTTAACGAGACGGCGCGCGGTCTTGAAGTAAAACGTCTCTTTGAACAACTCGGCCTTAAAGAAATACGCGTGGATAAAGTTGGCAACGTCATCGGCGTGCGTCCTGGTGCTTTGGCTAAGCCCAATATCGTCGTCGCCGCCCATCTCGACACGGTGTTTCCCGAAGGAACCGATGTGCGCGTCAAGCGTGACGGTAAGTTTCTACGCGCTCCTGGCATTGGTGACGACGGCCGCGGCTTAGCCGCTATGTTGAGCGTCATCCGGGCGCTCGACGAAGGCGGCGTAAAAACCACCGGTACGATCACGTTCGTAGCCAACGTCGGCGAAGAGGGTCTCGGCGATCTCCGGGGCGCCAAGGAATTATTTAACGTAACGCTCAAAGGAAAAATTGATTCTTTCATTTCGATCGAGCCCGGCAGTCAAAACCGCATTACCAATGCCGGTGTCGGCAGCTATCGTTATCGCGTCACGTTTACAGGCCCGGGCGGACACAGCTACGGCGCCTTCGGTATGGCCAACCCCATTCACGCGCTCGGTCGCGCGATCGCCAAGATCGGTGATATCACCGTGCCGGCTACACCTAAGACCACCTTCAATGTCGGTCGCATCAACGGCGGCACCTCGGTCAACTCGATCGCTTTTGAAACGTGGTTCGAAGTCGACATGCGTTCTGAGACGATGGCCGCGCTCGACGCCGTCCGCGATCAATTCAGTGCCGCCGTCGCCGATTCCGTGAAAGCGGAAAACGCGCGCTGGAAAAATCGCGGTGCGGTTTCCGTCGATATCAAAATGGTCGGCCTACGTCCCGCGGGTCAGACGCCCGAAGACTCCTCAATTGTTAAAATCGCGAGCGCATCGGTTACGGCGATGGGCGGTATTCCTTCATACGGCGCGGGTTCGACCGATTCCAATGTTCCGATGCAACTGGGGATTCCCGCCGTCACTCTTGGTGGCGGTGGTGAATCCAGTCGCGCGCATTCACTGGACGAATCGTTTGATTCGACGAACTCTCATCTTGGTCCCCAAGCCGTATTACTTACAGTCGTCGCATTGGTGCGTTAAACGGAGTTTTAATTATTTGCCCGCCGGCTAAGCACCGGCGGGTTTTTTTGTGCGAATTCGGGCGTTTATCAATTTGAAATATTGCGCTCGCCAGCAGTCGCTTGAATACGCCGAATCCGAATGTGCCCCTCGTCCTTTTTTACGCTCTGGTTGTGTTACTGGGAATTCTTAGCATGGGCTTCCAGCTCCTCGCCTCTCGACTGCTTAACCCGTTTTTTGGCTCATCGTTGATCGTGTGGTCCTGGTTGATTTCGACGTTTTTGGCGGCCTTCAGTCTGGGTTCGATCATCGGCGGCTGGATCAGTAATGCGCCTCTGCGCCAACGCGAACGCAGCCAGTGGATTGTAGGCACGATCGCGGTGGGTTCGCTCGCATTCACGGCTTTTCTCGGGCGCGCGATGCTCGGACAGATCGAGATCGTATTTACCGAAATCACCTCGGGTCTGCTCGTTGCTTGTCTGGCTTTGTTTTTTCTGCCGGTGACCACGTTGTCGTCGTTTGGCCCGCAGTGCGTTCAATATCTGGCCTCGCGTGGTACCCCACCGGGCAAGGCCTCAGGCCTGATCTATGGCGTGAGCACCTTAGGCAATATCGCAGGGGTCATGCTTACGGCCTTCGTGCTGATTCCGCACTTGCCCGTTTCCACGCTGCTTTATTTGTGGCTCGGCGTGTCGCTGGTTAATCTCACCGCTTTGATTTTTTTACTGCGTTCATCCCCGAAAACTTCCGCCAAATGAAACCGCGCCGCTCTCTGATTTGCTGCATCGTTTTACTTTTAAGCAGCGGGTTATGCCCCGGCGCCGCGCAGGCGCCCGATTACATCGAAAATCACGACACGCTCTATAACAATCTTACGGTAGAAAAGCGCGGCACGGTCGTTGAACTTCGCGCACGTTCTCGCGCCGGTGAATACCTGGAGTCCGCTGTCGATCTGGCGGATCCGTTGCGTCTGGTCGTACCGTATACGCGCTCGTTGTTCGCGGCGGCTTTCTTCGAACCGAAGCCGACGAATGTGCTCATGATCGGGCTCGGTGGGGCGGGCTTCCACCGTGTGTTTATGCATGCGTTTCCGTCGGCTCGTCTGCAATCGGTTGAGCTCGACCCCAAAGTCTGGGAGCTTTGCCAGGAGAAACTCGCCTTTAAGCCTACTGCGCAAACGCCCGTCGCCGTGATGGACGGGCGTCTTTTTGTGAAACGTAATCGCGAGCGTTGGGACTGGCTCATCTTGGATGCGTTTCGCGGAGGCTTCGTGCCGCCACATCTGAAGACCCAAGAATTTTATCGTGAGTGTGCTAACCGACTCAGTGATCGAGGGGTCTTTGTCACCAATCTGCATCAAGACACAGAGCTTTTTGCGGCGGACTTGCGAACGATTCAAAGTGTCTTCCCACATGTGTTCCTTTTTCAGACCCACGGCCGCGGCAACGTGATCATCTGTGCTCTCAAATCCGCCGCTAGCGATCTTGCGCGTTCGCCTGATATTGCTGCGTTGGAAAAATCAAACCCCAAGCTCGCGTCGAAATTGGACCTCGATGCATTGGCCGCCGAACTCTTGCCGTTTCCGGTAGAACTTGCGGCCAAGGGGCGCATTCTGACGGATGATTTTTCGCCGGTAGAGTTTCTTGACGCACTCAAGACTAACAACACGAAGGCCCGCTAAGCCCATTTCTTACCATGTCACTTACCATCGGCATCGATTCCGGCACTCAAAGCGTCAAAGCCATCGTTCTCGATCTCGTGACGCGCAAGGTCATCGCTGAGGCGCGCGCCCCGCATAAGTTGATCGAAGGCTTGCCCCTCGGACACATGGAACAACACCCGCAGGATTGGACGTCGGCCCTCGATTTTGTGCTCTCCGACGTCGCTGCGCAAATCGGCTCAGCGCAAACCCAACGCGTACGCGCCATCGGAGTTTCGGGTCAGCAACACGGTTTTGTGGCCTTGGACGAAAACGGTGACGTCATCCGCCCTGCCAAATTGTGGTGCGACACGAGCACGACAGCCGAATGTGCGATCCTCACCAAAAAACTGGGCGGGCCCAAGGCCGCGATCCGACTCACCGGCAATCTCATCCTGCCGGGATTTACTGCGCCGAAGATTTTGTGGCTGAAGCGCCATGAGCCCGAGAACTACAAATTCCTGCGCCACGTGCTGCTCCCGCACGATTATCTTAATTATTTCCTCACTGGTAATTTTTCCATGGAGTACGGCGACGCTTCGGGCTCGGCGTTGATGGACGTGCGAACCCGCACTTGGTCCAAAGCGATCATCAAAGCGATCGATCCTAAACTCGTTGGTTATCTCCCGAAAATTTCCGCTTCACACGAAGCGGCTGGCACGTTGCGGCCTGAGTTGGCGGCGAAATATGGGTTTCCCGAAAACACCGTGATCTCAGCTGGTGGTGGGGACAACATGATGGGCGCGATCGGCACCGGCAACGTTGTTCCCGGCGTGGTTACCGCTAGTTTCGGCACCAGCGGTACTATTTACGCCCATGCCAACAAACCGGTGATTGATCCGCAGGGTGAAATCGCGGCGTTTTGTTCTTCGACTGGGGGTTGGTTGCCGCTGCTCTGCACGATGAATGTCACGACGGTGACCGAGCACGTGAGGGCGCTATTTGGGCAAGACCATAGCGCGCTCAACGCGGCCATCGCCGCCACACCGGCGGGGGCGGGCGGACTGCTACTTTTGCCCTATCTGGCGGGCGAACGTACGCCTAACGTACCGATGGGCTCCGGCGTGTTGCTTGGTCTAAACGCGCAGACTTTTACTTCCGGTCACATCGCCCGGGCGGCTATGGAAGGCGTCACCCTCGGGATGAATTACGGGCTCCGCCGTCTCGCCGCCCTAGGGGTAAAGGCGAAAGAAATTCGTGTGACAGGTGGCGGGGCCAAGTCGCCGGTATGGCGTCAGATCATGGCGGATATTTTTGGCGTCCCCGTAGTCGCGATGGTGGCAGATGAAGGCGCTGCCTTGGGCGGTGCGCTCCAAGCTGCGTGGTGCGTCGCGCTGCGTGATGGAAATAAAAAGGCCCGACTAACCGATTTCACGGCTGGAAGCGTGGCCCTCGATGAATCTACCCGTTGCCAACCAAATCCGACCAACGTCGCCCGTTACCGCGCGATGCAGGCGGTGCAGGACAAGCTGAGTCTTGCGCTGCGTGAAGCGTTCGAAATGCAACGTGCGCTGGCGGCGACGTGATACGTGCCAATATGCGCTCGAATTATTTAGTGACGGCTGCGTCGGTGAGTCCGAGCGAACCGAGCGCGAAGGCGAAGCGGTAGGCGGTCTCGCGCAACGCATCGTAACGCCCGCTCGCGCCACCGTGACCCGCAGCAAGATTCGTGTGCAGCAGTAGCGCATTTTTCCCGGTGTTCATTTCGCGGATTTTAGCGACCAGTTTAGCGCCCTCCCAGTACGGCACTTGCGAGTCGTTGAGCGAAACATTCATCAAAATATGGGGATGGGCGACGGCGCGCACGTTGTCGTAGGGCGAATAGGCGCGCATCCACGCGTATTCGGCCGCGATGGTAGGATTACCCCATTCAATGTATTCGCTGGTCGTGAGCGGCAGCGAAGCGTCGAGCATGGTGTTGAGCACGTCGACGAACGGTACGTCGTAGATCGCGGCTTGAAACAGCTCTGGGCGGAGATTGACGACGGCTCCCATGAGCAATCCGCCGGCGCTGCCGCCGTTGATGACGAGTTGGTTTGAACGCGTGAATTTTTCTGCGATGAGGTGCTCAGCGCACGCGATGAAATCCGTAAAGGTCGTCATCTTTTGCGCCATGCGCCCAGCTTCGCGCCACGGTTCGCCGAATTCACCACCGCCGCGGATGTGGGCGATGGCGAAGATGACGCCGCGATCCAGTAAGCTCAGGCGTGAGGTGTTAAAAGAAATCGGCATGCTGATGCCGTAGCTGCCGTAGGCATACAGATAGAGCGGTTGCGCGTCGGCATGCCGTAGGTCTTTGCGGTAAACGATGCTCATCGGCACCCGGGTGCCGTCCGAGGCGCGAGCCCAAATGCGTTCACTCGCGTAGCGAGAGGCATCATAACCGCTGGGGATTTCTTGTTGTTTTAGGACGGTGCGCGCTTTCGTCGCGAGATGATAGCTGATGATTGAGCGCGGCGTGACGAGTGATTGATACGTGAATCGAATTTCCTCGTTGGCAGGCTCAGGGTTGCTCTCGAGCGAAATCTCGTAGACTGGTTCAGGTGTGGTGATGCGGTGGCTGGAGTGGCTGCGATTCTCGATGACGCGGAGATGGGGCAGCCCATCTTCGCGTTCGCTCAAAACTGTGTGCGTGGCGAACAGGTCAAAGTCGTCGAGCTTTACGGCTGCTTGGTGCGGCACGAATTCGACCCAATGCGTGGGCTCGGGCGTGGCAATAGGCACGGTGACGATGCGAAAATTTTGCGCGTGATCATTTGTGCGGAAATAGAAAAATCCGTCGCGATAATCAGCGCGGGTTTCGATGTCGTTGCGACGAGCGGCGATGATGCGCCAGTCGAGGTTGGGCGTAGCAGCGGGTAAGGCGCGGATCTCGGTCGTGGTTTTGCTTTCGCTGGTGGCGAAGAGCCAAGCGCCTTCACGCGACCGGCTGAGGCCGAGGTCGAAGAGTTCATCGTTCTCCTCGTAAAGCCAGGTAACGGCTCCCGATTTCAGCTCAAGTCGACCGAGTCGGTAGGAGCGTTTAGAGACCGCGTCTTCTTGCGTGAAAAAGAGGGTTTGATGGTTTGCGGCCCATTCGAGCGAGGTGACGCGTTCGACGCCGAGTGCTCGTGTCTCGCCGGTATTCAGGTTTTTAAGCTGGAGCGAATATTGGCGGTAGCCGGTGGGATCGATGGTATAGGCGAGCAACTGGGAGTCATCGCTGATTTTGTAGGCTCCGACGGCCATGTACGGATGGCCCGTGGCGAGAGCGTTGACATCGAGGGTGATCTGCTCGGGCGCGTCGAGGGTGCCGGCCCGGCGAGCAAAGAGGGGGTATTGTTTCCCTTGTTCGGTGCGGGTGTAATACCAATAACCACGACGCAAAACGGGCGGAGCGGAGTCTGTTTCCTTAATCCTTCCTAGCATCTCTGCGTAGAGCTTTTCCTGCAGTGGTTTAGTCGGTGCCATCACGGCATCAGTGTAAGTGTTTTCAGCTTGGAGGTGTTTGACCAACGCGGGATTTTCTTTTTCGCGAAGCCAAAAATAGTCATCGATGCGTCGATCTCCGTGCACCGAGACGTCTTTGGGTTTTTTCTCAGCACTGGGCGGTAGGGCAGAATTGAGTGCGAGTTGGGCCAGAGCGGGTAGGGCGGTCATGCTGAGAAGTGGTAGGAGAAGGAAACTACGGTGAAGTCTCATGGGCTAAGACTGTGGAGCGAACCAATAGGGAGCAAGGCGTAGTCGGTCGGTGTTCGGACTGTCTGAGTATGAGGCAGTGAGATGCTTCGTGTGCCGCTTGCGCATGGGACTGATCTTGTGCGCTGTCGTAGTCTTACCTGGTTGGTGCCCCCTTTTTTCTCCCGCGGGTCAGTACCAACAGTGCGGCTCAGGCGGGGTTACTAGCGATTGAGATTTTAGAACACTACGCCGATCAATTGCCCAGCGAGGCGCCCGCTCCGCGTCGGGGTGAGACCGAGCCGGCCGCAGGATCGCGAACTCGGCGGGCTCCGCAGACGCCTTAAGCTATTACACGACGACCGAGGATAATCAGATCGCGTTCTACGTCGTCTAGCACCGCGACGCGGGGTAAATGCGCCCACTGGGTGAAGCCGTGGCGCTTGAACAAACGCAGGCTCGGTTCGTTGTGCCCAAAAATATAACCGGTGAGGGAATGAATCCCGAGGGCTGGGGCGCGAGCGATGAGTTCAGCAAGGAGCCATCCGCCGATGCCAACGCCGCGATGCGATTCGGCCAGATAGAGTGCGACCATGACCGTACCATCATATGCCGCGCGCAGATAAAAAGAATCAAAGCTGGCCCAGCCACACACAGCGTTGGCGGCGTTGGAATCGACGAGAACCCACAGAGGCCGGGTCGGCGACTGGTGGGCGGCGAACCAAGCGCGTCGGCTCTCAACCGTTACGGGTTCAAGATCGGCTGTGACCCTACGGCCTGGGATGATACTATTGTAAATATCGACTATGGCGGGCAGATCGTGCTCAGTTGCTAAACGGAGATTAAGTGATGAGTGATTCATTTTTTGATGAATCGCAGCAGCCAGGCGAGTAGCAGGGCCCCGGCGGTCGCAAATAGGAATTGGGCGAGCAGGCCGTTGGCTGAAATCCCAAGGGCGTTAAATAAGAAACCACCCAGAAAGGCACCGATCACGCCCACAATGATATTACCTAAGGCGCCGAATCCTCGGCCCTTGATGATGATACCACTCAGCCAACCGGCGAGGGCACCAATTAACAGAAACGTAATGAAACCGCCGAGCGACATGCGTAGGGCGGTGCGTGACGGCTTACTTGGCCGGAGCGGCGGCCTTCGGGAATTGGAGGCGCACGATCACTTCGTTGAGACGCTGACGTAGAATTTCATCTTCCTCGGTCGTCGTCTTTTTGTACGTCGTACGCTCGAGGACGCGTTCGGTGAGCTCGATACTGATGACGAAGATGTGGCCGTTTTTTACGAAGAGTTGATTGCCGCGTTTCGCCACGGGGACGGGGCCGCCGGCGATCATGGGAATCTTGTCCATGAACATAGAGCCGCCGGGCAGCAAAATGTAGGTCACGAGGGAACCGTCGACTGCGCCGGGGACAAATTTCGCACTTTCGATGGTGGTTTCAGGAAACGTCTGACGGAAATCACCGAGCACGTAATTACTGAAAAAATAAACGAGATAATCTTTTAGGCCGCGCGTAGACATTTCCCAGCGTTGGGTGGCATCTTGGGGAAACGCGGCGATGCTGATGTGCGTGTTGAAATCGTCCTGAAAGGTGACGACGTTTTCTGTGTCGGTAATGGTGCCACCGAGTTCAGGCAGGACAGGAATGGAGACCTTAAAGGCACCGGTGGGCGAAATGTAGGTGCGGGCGTCAACGCGGCCGAGCAGTGGCATGGGGTCGGCGGCGGGTTCGCCTTGGGCGCGGAGGGTGACGCTGCCGACAACGGTGAGGAGAGCGGTGAGGAGTACGCGGGAGTAGCAAAGCATGGGATTTAGATTAAAGTGATGAGGATGAGGCGCGGACCTTTCAAGCAGCACTTGTAGGCGGGACTACGAGGTGTTGCCAGACCGGTACAGGAATATCTTCAGGTCGGCTGAGGGCTGAGAGTCCGGCGGCCGTAAGTTGTTCCAACCATGCGGTCGCGACAGCCGGGGGCACAAGGTGTCGTAATAGGGAACCGATCTGTTTGCGGCGTTGTTGAAAGCAGCCGCGGATGACGGACTTGGTTGTACGGTCGAAAATGAAGGGCGTGGGCCGGCGCACGAGGTTGAGGAGATACGACTCGACGTCGGGGCGCGGGTGAAAGCAGGCGGCAGGTACTTTGTGACCGGGCGCAATGGCGTAGGAGGCTTGGAGAAAAATCGAGATAGCGCCGAAGGATTTACTGCCAGGGGTGGCTGCGTAGCGCTGGGCGGCTTCTTGCTGCAACATGAGCACGAGCGTCGAGGGCAAAGCTCCGGTGAGAATGCCGTCGAGCCAGGGCGTTGCGATGGCATAAGGAAGATTGGCGACGACTTTGAAATTAACGTCTGAAGCTGAAGGCGTATAAGCGGCGAGTGGGTGTTCGACGGCGTCGCCTAAAAGTAAATGCAAGCGCTCGGGAAACTGGGGGAGCAACGTGGCTGTGAGGTGCGTGAAAAGGCGTTCGTCTCGTTCTACGGCATAGACCGTGGCACCCGCGGAGAGCAGCGCTTCGGTTAGGGTTCCTAGCCCGGGCCCGATCTCAATCACGGTGTCGCCGGGGGCGACGCCGGCGAGTGCAAGTGATTTGTGGACGATGTTGCCGTCGACGAGAAAATTTTGGCCGAGAGCCCGTTTTGGGTGATGACCAAGAGTAACGAGTAAATCGCGGGTGGCAGTAGGAGAGAGCGGCATGAATGAATCTTTGGTATCAATCTCGAAGCAATGGGCGTGAGTTTGCCGATGCAGCTATCAGAGGGCGCGAAATGACTTAATAAGAGCGGCAGGATCTAGCGCTTTCATCAGCGCTTCACCGACGAGTACGGCGTGGGCTCCGCAAGCGCGGGCCCGAGCTGCATCGGCTGCGGTGTGGATGCCGCTCTCGCTGACGGCGGTAATGTGTTTGGGGAAAAGCGGGATGAGATGCTCGCTGAGACCGAGGTCGGTTTTGAAAATGGCGAGGTCGCGGTTATTAACTCCGATGATCTTCGCGCCATGGGCGAGTGCGCGAGTGAGTTCGCTTTCGTTATGAATTTCAAAAAGCGAATCTAGTCCAGCGGCTTGGGCGGCGGCGTGAAGAGCGGCGATTTCCTCGTCGTTGAGTGCCCGCACGATGATGAGAATGGCGCTGGCGCCGGCTTGGCGGGCTTGTAGGACTTGAATCGGGTGAATGAAAAAATCTTTCCGAATGCAGGGCAGCGCGGGTGGGGACTGGCGGAAGTGCGTGGTGACGGCGACGAGGTCGTCGAGCGTACCTCCAAAATATTTTTCGTCCGTGAGCACGGATAAGGCGCTGGCGGCGGCCGCGCGATATTTGACGGCTTGCTCAGGTGCAGCGATGCCCGTGGCAATGGCACCAGCCGAGGGCGAGCGCCGCTTGATTTCGGCAATGACGCCAAGTTGACCATCGGACCGGCGGAGCGCGCCGGCAAAAGAGGGCACCGCGGGTAAGGCAGCGTGTAATGCCCGTAACTCGTCGAGCCCCACAGGGCGCACGAGACGCGCGATTTCCTGGCGCTTCCAGGTCATGATTTCAGTGAGCTTGTCAGACATCGAACGTTCAAGAAACACACGGAACCGGCGGAAGACAAAGCGGAAAAATTTCCGTGTGTTCATCGCGGGCTGTGGCCTAACTCGACACACGATGAATGCGATGGACGAATTAAAGGTGACGATTGCGCGGCTCCGCGCACCCGACGGTTGCCCTTGGGATCAAGAGCAAACGCATGCCTCGCTGGTGCGTTGCCTGATTGATGAAGTGAGCGAGCTGATCGACACGATTGATCGTGGCGACCTGCCGCATATGCGGGAAGAACTCGGCGATGTGTTGATCCAAGTCGTTTTTCACGCGCAGCTGGCCGCAGAAAAAGGCGCATTTACGCTTGAAGATGTCGCCCGCGAGGTGAACGAGAAACTCGTGCGCCGCCATCCGCATGTGTTTGGCACGGGTAAACTCGGGACTTCGGAGCAAGTCCTCGTGCAATGGGAACAGATCAAGGCTCAGGAGAAAAAAAACGGCCCCCTTGCAAAGGGAGTTTTTAAAGATCTGCCGGCGCGGTTGCCCGCGTTGATGTTTGCCGAGGCGATCTGGAAGCAAATTGAGAAAAAATCATTACCCGTGACCGACGTGGTGGACGTCGCGCAGGTGCGGGCGCTCGGTGCCAAATTAACCGAAGCGGAGCTGGGGAAGATGTTGTTTGAAGTGACCGCCGCGGCGCGCAGCAACGGGCTTGATCCCGAAGGCGCGCTCCGGTTGCACGCGACGAAGGTGATGCGCGATGTCGAAGCCCAAATCCCCCGCGCTTAAGCTGCCGCCCTCCGCTACCGTGGCGGAGTGGTGGACTCCGTTTGCGGAGCACTTGGACCTCGAGCGCCGTTGCTCCGTGTACACGGTGCGAAACTATCGGCAGGCGTTTGAAGATTTCTGGCGCTGGGCGCAAACCGCGGGGGTTTGGGCACGCGGCGTCGATGCACTCGAATCGCGGGAAGTGCGCGATTTTGTAATCGAAGCCCGCAGTCGTTTTGACCGACGGACGCTGCATAACCATGTCTCCGGCTTGCGGACTTGGGCCAAATTTTGGCAACGCCGAGGGATGCTGAAACGTAATCCGTTTGTCGGCGTAGCGTTGCCAAAACTTGAGAAGCGATTGCCGCAATTTTTGACGGAGGAGCAAATGAAGCGTTTACTCTTGGGGCCGCAGCGCTTGATGGAAAATGAAAGCGCAGCGCCCGAGATCGCCTGGCGGGATCGGCTCGTAATGGAGTTACTGTATGGTGGCGGTTTGCGCGTGAGTGAAGTCGCAGGATTGAATTTTAGCGCCGTGGATTTCTCGAACGGCGTCGCTCGAGTCGTCGGCAAGGGACGCAAGGAGCGATTGTGTCCGCTGGGTCGTGTGGCCATCGCCGTGTTGACCAAAGTAAGAGACGAAGTTGCGCGTCAGGCCGGACCGAATAGTCCTGTGGTGTCGAATCCCGATGGTTCACGGATGACGGTGCGGGCGATTCAGTTGATGTTGAAGCGATATTTGGCCCTGGCTGAATTGCCGTTAGAGCTTACGCCCCACAAGTTGCGGCATTCGTACGCGACGCATTTATTGAATGCGGGCGCGGATTTGCGGTTAGTGCAGGAATTATTGGGACACGCGCAACTGACGACGACGCAGGTTTACACGCATGTCAGCGTGGCCCGACTGCGGGATATTTACGCTAAGGCGCACCCGCGCGCGTAAGGGTTTAGATACGCTCGTTTAGAGCGTGATGCGGCGCGTGGTGGCGTTGCCCGCGGCGTCGTAAAGGGTAACTTCCGCGGCGGTAGCACTAGCGGTGCGGGCGAGAGGGATTTCAATGAAGAACGTCTCTTCGCGACCGTCGCGGATGCCGTCGGCGGGCTGTTCGACGGTTTCATGGGTCCCGTTGTTGAGGATGATTTCTACGCCATCGAGCAAGGCGAGCGCATCGCGGCCGTGAATCGTGAATTTCAGGCCTGCAGCCGTTCGGGTTGCCGTTGCCTCTAAAATGGTGGGCGGGGAGTGATCGACGACCAGTTGATCGGTTTCGAAGGTGAGGCTCAGGCGTTCGGCGCTCGCGCGAGGTGCGGTTTCGGTGGCTACCAGTCGGCTGAAATAGATGCCGTCCGGCAGTCGGGCCGTGTCAAAAACGATGTAGGGCTCGCGGCTGGACACGGCGAGATCGGTCCAGGTGGATTCATTTTCACGGCGAATGGAGAACGTCGCGGTGAGGTTGTCCCCATCGGGATCGGCGAGCGTCCAGAGCACGATTTGGCTACCGCGCGAGGGCACAATTTGGCTGGCGAGGAAGGCCGCCTTACTGCGCTTGGCGGCGCCGGAGTCGTCGTCTTTCCCGCTAGAGTTTAAAATTTGGCTGATAGAGGTGGTTAAACTTGGGGCGGATTCGGACCCGGGAACAAGGGTGAAGTTAGGTGTAAGAAAGCGGAATTCTTGAAGCGTGGGTCGGCGGTTCTGGGGCAATATGAAGAGGGTGGGCTTTTCGATTTCAAGGGCGGTGGCGTTGGCGGGTAATTTGAGGCGGAGTTTGGCGTAGCGGCCGCGTAAGGCAGCGCCGCGCCAAGCTGGGTCTGCGGCGTCAGGCGCGTTGAGCGGCGTCCAGTCCGTCCAGCCCTCGATTTCGTCACTGCCGAAACTGGTTTTGATTTCGAGGCTGAGTTGTTCGTGCGTGAGGTTGCGCAGGTGATCGAAGCGGAGGGCGCCGAGCAGCGCAGGTGTGCCGAGGTCGAGGCGGCGGGTCTCCGCCGAGCGTTCGGCGTTGGCGTTAAAATCGAGGAAAGCGAGGCCGGGAGCGTTGTTGCGGAGAAGTAGGAAGCGGCCAGGTGCGCCAGGGATCGCAGCTAGGGCGTTGAGTTGACTGGAGGTACTGCCGGAGAAGGTGAGGGGAATGCGGTTTTTTAAATCGTAGCCGAGAAGTTCGCCGAGTTCGCCGCCAGCGATGAGCAGCGTGTCGCCGGTGCGCGCGAGTTGGTAGAAAGCGAGATTGCTGCGGGTGACGAGATTCTCGGGGAAGCCTTGGGCAGGAATGAAAACGAGGGTGCTGCGGCCGGAGAATTTTTCGACGGGCGGAGTAAATGCTACGGGCGGAGGCGTGACGATGGTGTCGGTTTTTTCTTTAGGTTTGGTCGGCGCGAGGTTGATCCGGGCATCGGCGGCGGTGGAGGCGAAGACGAGCGTCGCGTAAAGGTCGCCGTTGGCTTGAGGCAGCAGGTCGGTGACTTCGGCGTCGCGATTTTCCTGGAGTAGCAGTGGGCTCGCCGGAGCTGCTGGGTCAAAGGTGGCAGGGGCGGGAAAAACGTAGAGGTTGCCTTTGGGCGAGGAGCCGACGGCGATGCGGCCATCGGCAAAGCGCGCGAGACGGCGAACATTGCGATCGCGGATTTCGCCGAAGAGGGTCAAGCCTTTGGCGGTGAGTTGCGCCGCATCAGTCACCTTGTCGGGTATAATTCCGGCAGTGGCGAACGTGGTGGGGTTAAGTCGATAAATGCGAGCGGGATTACCGGTGGCGACTAGGACAAACTCGGTGTTCGTGGGCGTGGCCGGAACGACGAGGAGGTCGAAGATCGAGTCGACTGGCAGGCTGAGGCGCGCGTGGATTTTTCCTTCGCGGACGAGCACGAGTCCACCCTGAGGCGAGGTGCCGGCGAGAAGGTCGCCGTTGGCTAAGCGACGCAGGGCGAAGAGGTGCGGTTCGCCGATTTTGAGAAGTTCGCGGGAGCTGACGCTATTCTGCGTGAGATCGAGCGTGGCCTCAATGATAACGCCGTCAGGGCCGGTCCCGATGAGCCATTGGTTTTTGGATATGGGCGTGAAACACCAGAGAAGATCGGCAGGGACGGGGCCCTTGAGCTCGCTTAAGACGGGGCCGGCGACAAGCCGACCATCGGAGCGAGTGGCGAGGCCGCGGAGGTTGCGGCTGGGAAGATCGCGGAAAAAATCGAGATCGAACTTTTTGGACAGCGGTTCGGCGTGGGCCGAAGTGAAACTCGCCGCGTTGAAGGCAATGAGACCTAAGGCGATGGCAAGAAGTCGGAACGAAAAGTGAAACATTAGCGTTGGCTTGGACATTGAGAGAATAAAACAAAAACGTGGAACTCACTCTACCACGCGCAGTGGGCGGCGGATCATAACGTTGGCGAGTTTGCCGTAAAGCACGTGGCGTTCGAAGAGCGGCAGGACGGCATCGCGTTTTTGGAAACGGGCTTCGTCAGCAGCGCGCGCAATGCGTTCGATCGAGCCGGGGATTTCCGGCGTCGAGGTGGTCTCGTCGCTGAAAAGCGTAGATTTTTCGACGATCACCAGACACAGGCCATCACGCGGACGGTCATCTCGCATCGCCGCTAGGTAGGAGGCGAAACTACGCAAAGTGGCCGCAGCTATCACGGCGGGGCGACCGGTGAGTTCGTCGAGTGCGGGACCGGGGGCGAGGATGATCTCCAAGGTTTTTCCGGTCCAGGCGGGATCGATGGGCAGGGTGATGATCTCGCGGTGTGCTTCGCCTTGAAAATCGCGCCAAGCGAGGGTGGCGGTGATCGTCTCGCCGGCCCGCACGGTAGTGCGGGAGAGCTGGAACAAATCGACATTAACCGCGGGATTAGTGGCGAGGGCTTCGACCGTGAAGCGGATCGAGCTAGGGAAAATTTTCTCGTAGGGATTTTGCAGGTCTTGGGCGAGGCTTCGGACAAATTGGTTGAGACCTTGGGCGAAGGCTTGGGGGCCGGCATGGAGCGTACGGGCCGTTAGCGTTTGGGTCGGGGAAAATGAGATTTTGCTGGTGATGCGGAAACCGTGGGCGAGCGCGCCGTCGTTGGAGCCGACGATGGCTTGGGTCAGGCCGGCCGCGATTAAAGCTGGCGTGAGCTGGGTGTGGCGGGCGACTTGAAAGCGCAAAGTGCGATCCGTGCGGCTCATCGTTGAGACCTTAACTTCCACGGCGGTCATCGCAGGCCCGGAACCCAGCGTGCCGGAGACGGCGGAGAGTCGGTCCTGGGTGATCATACCGATGATGGCCCCGGTGTTGGCGATTTTAACGGAGGTAAGATTCGACGGCAGGATCGTGACGATCTCGGCGGCGCACAGCGGAAGTTCGACATCGCCGAGGGCAAGCATCGGATGGCCGAAGGCGGTGATGCGTTGCCCGTCTACGCGAGAAACGGTACCCGTTCCCGCAATCGTGATATCCCCGGTCGCCAAGGCGACGGCGATGGCTGAACCTGGGCGCAATGTTGCGGGCGGAGTGCTCGTGGTGGCGGCGGAGGCCGCGGCTACCGTGCTGCCGCCGAGTGCGGTGGCGTTTAAACCAAAGGCGGCGAAATGGGGCGCGATCAGATCGACAACGGATGGCGACAGTCCGCTCAACGTGAAGGCGGGTTGGAGCGGCGTGTAAGGGGAGCTAACGGAATTATCGGTCGAAGCTGGGTTAAGCGTAGCGACAGGGGTAACGCGAATTTTTGCGGGTGTGAGATCAGGTTTGTCCCTGACTTCGGCGAGGTCGGCGGCAGGGGTGAAGCCGGCGTAGCGCACGGTTTCAAAGCGTTGAATTTGGTAGCTGAGTGCCCCGGCGAGTTTGCCGTCGATGTAAAGCGGACTCCCGCTCATGCCAGCGACGGCGCCCATGTTTTGGACGCGCGGATCGGTCAGTTGGCAGAGAATGAGGGATTTGCCGGGACCGAGGGCGTTGCGCACCACGCCTGTCACTTCAACGTCAAAGGGTTCGGGCTCGGTGCCGCGGAAGACGGTCCAGACCTGGCCGCGTTGGCCGGCACGGAGTTCGTCGATGGACAGGGTTGAGACAGCGGGCGGAACCGCAAAAATCGGGATGGCAAGGACTGTAAAAAAAACGAGCAACTGGCGGTGGCGCAGAACGAAATGCGGGAGATGAGAAAACATGTTAGAGGCGGCGAAGGGCCGTGCTGATCACTTCGCAGGCGCGGTCAATGGCGTCACCTTCATGGGCTGTGCTAAGAAAATAGGCTTCGTAGGCGCTGGGCGGCAGATAAAGCCCGCCATCGAGACAGGCTCGGAAGAACCGACTAAAAAGCGCAGCGTCCGAAGTGAGCGCAGTGTCGTAATCGCGAATCGGTGTCGCGGTAAAGAACACGCTGAACATGGAGCCGCGTTGGGGAATTTGGACTGGAATACCTTTGGTTTTTGCGGCGGCGAGGACGGCGTCGCGGACTTGGCGGCCGAGTGCATCGAGGCGCGCGTAAGGATTGAGCTCCTCGAGGAGCCGTAGGCTCGCGATGCCGGCGGACAGGGCGAGGGGGTTGCCGGAAAGGGTGCCGGCTTGATACACAGGACCAAGTGGCGCGAGGTGATCCATGATGTCGGCTCGCCCGCCAAACGCGCCCACGGGCAGACCGCCACCGATGATTTTTCCGAGGGTGGTGAGATCGGGTGTGATGCCTTCGAGTTGTTGCACGCCGCCGAGAGCGAGGCGGAATCCCGTCATGACTTCGTCGAAGATGAGCAGCGCGCCGTGCTGGGTGCAGAGTTGGCGGACGGCGGCGAGGTAGCCGGGCTCGGCGGGGATGAAGCCGACGTTGCCGATGTAGGGTTCGAGGATGACGCCGGCGATTTGATCGGGATGGGCGGCAAACGCGGCGGACAAGGCGGCGGTGTTATTAAATGGAAGGACGATGGTCTCGCGGGCGAAACTGGCGGGGATGCCGGCGCTATCAGGGTGCCCGTGGGTCAAGGCGCCGGAACCAGCTTTGATGAGCAAGGAATCAGAATGACCATGGTAGCAGCCGGAAAACTTGATGATTTTATCGCGCCGCGTGAAACCACGGGCGAGCCGCACGGCGGACATCGTGGCCTCGGTGCCGCTGCTGGTCATGCGGACTTTTTTAATGGAAGGAACGAGCCGCGTGATGAGCTCGGCCATTTCGACTTCGTAGGGATTGGGCGTGCCAAAGGAGGTGCCGCTCTCAAGCGCGGTGGCGATGGCGGCTTTAATGCGCGGGTGGTTGTGGCCGTGGATCGCGGGCCCCCAGGTGCAGACGAAGTCGATGAGCTCGCGGTCGTCGGCGGTGATGAGCGTCGCGCCGCGGGCGGCCTTCACGTAAAATGGCGAACCTCCGACCGAGCGGAAGGCGCGGACTGGGGAGTTGACGCCGCCGGGGATGAGTTGGAGCGCGCGGGCGAAAAGTTTATCAGATGTTTGGGATGACATGACTTGGCGCGGGCAGCAGGGGAACGTTTAGCTCACGTATTTTTGTACGATCGGGATGCGGCGGCCGACGCCGAAGGCGAGCGGCGTGATCTTGAGACCGGGAGCGGACTGCTTGCGCTTGTATTCGTTGAGATCGACTTTGCGGGCGATGTCGTTGACCACGGATTCGGTAAAACCTTGGGCGATGAGGTCACGGCGGGACAGGCCTTCTTCAACGTACCCGCGCAAAATGGCGTCGAGTTGTTCGTAGGGCGGTAGGCTGTCTTGATCGACTTGCCCGGGCCGAAGTTCGGCGGAGGGCGGCTTCTCGATGGTGTTGGCGGGGATGATCTCTCGGTCGCGGTTGATCCAGCGCGATAGGGCGTAGACCTGCATCTTAAATACATCGCTGATGACAGCGAGACCGCCACACATGTCGCCATAAAGCGTGCAATAGCCGACCGCCATTTCACTTTTGTTGCCGGTCGTCAGAAGCAAAGCGCCAAATTTGTTGGATAGCGCCATCATCACGACGCCGCGAGTGCGGGCTTGGATGTTTTCTTCGGTCACGTCACGGGCGAGTCCCTTGAACACGGGTTCCAAGGAGTGTTCGGTCGCGGCGACCGCGTCGGCAATCGCGATGGTCTCGAAGCGGATGCCAAGGTTTGCGGCGAGGATGCGGGCGTCGTCGCGCGAGTGTTGCGAGGAAATAGAGGAGGGCAGGGAAACGCCAATCACGTTTTGCGGGCCGAAAGCTTCCGCGGCGATCACGGCGACGAGCGCGGAGTCGATGCCGCCACTAAGAGCGATGAGAGCTTTTTGGAAACCAGATTTTTGGGCGTAGTCTCGCAGCCCCAAGACGAGTGCCGCGTAGATGTCGGTGAGTTCGGTTTGTTGAAAGGTGGGCGCGGGATCCTTACGAATGCCGGTTTCGACGATACGGACATCTTCCGTGAACGCGGCAAGGCCCGCGGTGATGCTGCCATCGGAGTGAGCGACGAGGCTACGGCCGTCGAAGATGAGTTCGTCGTTGCCGCCGACGGCGTTCACGTAGGCGACGGGGCAACCTAAAGTGCGGGCGGAGTCGGTGACGATTTTTGTGCGGACATCGCCTTTGCCGTGGTGCCAAGGGCTGGCCGAAAGGTTGACCATGAGGTCGCACTTCATCTCGGCGAGTTGAGCTACGGGGTTGAGGCCGTGATAAAGGCGGCGCGTATTGACCATCGGGTGCGTCCAAATGTCTTCGCACAGCGTGATGCCGATTTTTCGGCCCTGATGTAGCACGACCGTGGGTGCGGCGGCGGGTTCGAAGTAGCGGTCTTCATCAAAGACGTCGTAGGTCGGTAACAGACATTTGTGCGCGGTGGTGACGATCTGGCCGCGATGGCAGAATGCGGCGGAGTTGTAGAACGCACGGCCTTGTCCGGAGGGATTGAGCGTGACGGTGCCGACGATCGCCGGCACCTCGCCGATGGCGGCAGCGATTTCCGCCATAGAATCCACGACGTCGGGCACGAATCGCCGTTTCAAAAGCAAGTCGCGGGGCGGATAACCGCACACGATGAGCTCAGGGAAAACGACGAGTTCAGCGCCTTGGGCGACGAGCGCGGCGTAAGCAGCGAGAATTTTACGGCGATTGCCGGCGAGGTCACCGACAGTAGGATTAAGCTGGGCGAGGCCGAGACGCATGGAAGTTACGAGAGCAAAAGCCTGTTGATGATTTGGCGAGGCGCAACTCGCAAGGCTTGCACGTTTCGCGGAAGGCACGCTTTGTTATAGGCATGCATGTGTTTCGGTTTTTCCTCGTTTTCGCCGCGGCGGCAGTCGCAAATCGCGTTTCCGCCCAGACGGAGCCGCTTTCTCTGGCGCAGGCCCTGGGCGCAGTTGAAGGCGTTAACGTCACCGTGTTATTAAGTCGCGAGTCCGCGGCGCAGGCCTTGGAGGCTTCGAATCAGCAGCGTGTGGGGCTCATGCCGATCGTGGGCTTGAGCGGTAATCAAAAGCGCACCGAAGCGGTCTCGGTCGCCAGTAGCGGAGCGCTGACGCAGACCCCCGCGACCAATCGCTTTGACGGAAAACTTACGGGCAATATCGCGGTCTTGAATCCGCAACAACTCTCTGCCTACAAAGCTTCGCGCGTCGGGATCGCCGTGGCGCAGGCTGATTATCAAGCGACGTTACAAGCCGCACTGACTTCGGTGGCGCAGACGTTTTTCGCGCATTTAAGAAATCTCGGTCGCATTGAGGTTTTAGACGCCAACACCGCTCGCGCCAAAGCTCTCGTTGATCTCGCGCTCAACCAATTGAGCGCCGGCGTGGCGACGCAGATCGATGTGACCCGCGCGGAATCCCTTCTCGCCCAAGCTGAACAAGCCCGCTTGCAACAAGATACCGTCGTTTATCAAAGCGCGTTATTGTTGCAGCGTTTGTTGGATTTAGATCCTGCGCGTCGCTTGACCTTGGCTGATTTCAAGGTGCGTCGCGTTAACGCGGGTAACTTCGCCAATGGCTTCGAGCAAACCACCTTCGTAAAACGCGCCGATTGGCTCCGCGCGCAAAAGGCCGTCGAGCAGGCGAAAGTCGATGTTCAAACCGCCAAGTTCCAACGTCTCCCGGCCCTCGGCCTCAGTGGCGAGTACGGTTACGTGTCCGCCGAGATTTTGGACAACGCTAATCAACCAGCTTGGTTCGCTGGCGCGACGGTCACGGTTCCGATTTTCGATGGTTTCAAAAGCGGCGCCGATCGCCGCGCCGCGCTTTCGCGGCAACGCGCTCAGGCCGTGCGCTTGCATAACCTCGAGCTGCAAATCTCCGCGGAGCTGCGGCTCGCGCAACAGGACGCGGCCTCGCGTTTCGCCCAAATCGCTGTGGCGGAAAAAAGCCTGCATCTCGCAGA
>CAMDRP010000044.1 GCA_945906965.1 Opitutus sp. GAS368
GCGGGGGCTATTTGTTTGGTTCACAGATTTCGGGCGGGTGTATGTGGCGCGGGATGCGTTTATTCACGGGCAACGGCGCATGGCCGACGACGACGCGGCGCCGTCGCGGAGTTATTTGAAAGTCGAGGAGGCTTTCGTGGTGCTCGGGATTGAGCCGCAGGCGGGCGAAACGGTCGTTGATCTTGGGGCGGCGCCGGGTGGCTGGAGTTACAGCGCCGCGAAACGCGGTGCGCGCGTGATCGCGGTGGACAACGGCCCGCTCAAAGGCGGGGCGCTCGGGCATCCGCTGATCGAACATCGCACCGGCGATGCGTTTCATTTCAACTTCGATGAGAATGTGGCTTACGACTGGATGTTTTGCGACCTGCTCGAGGAGCCGCACCACGTGATGAAAAACCTCGTCGAACCGTGGCTCGCGCGCGGCTGGTGCCGGCGGTTTGTGTTTAATCTGAAGTTCGGGCACGTGGATTCGGTGGCGTTGTTGCGGGAGTTGCACGCGCCGGATTCGCCCTTGTCGCGCTACGCGCCAGGGTTCCTCGTGCGGCATCTTTATCACGATCGCGAGGAATTCACCGTGGTCGGCGTGGTGCAGGCGCGGGCCTGATTTTTTAATTTTCAGATACTTTCACCTAGTCATTCGGGGCTGGGGCGGTGTTGATGGGGTCAGCCATGAAATTCACATTTTGGAAAGCTCTGGGGTTTTTGTTGGTGCTGCCGTTGGCGGCGTGGGCGGCTAATCCGGCGTTGGCCGGACGTTGGCGGCTCGATCCGAAGCGCAGCACGGCGCTCGATGGCTGGACGGCGTGGGACCTCGTTGTCTCGCTCGAGGGTACGCGCGTCGATCTGCGGCACGACATGCAATGGCGCGCAACGAAGCTTACGGCAACTAACGCCGTGGATACGGCGAAGCCAACGACGGTGCCGGATTTTTTCCGCGTCGAGCAACGGCACATGGCGTTGTACCCGGTGCGGGGCGCGCTGACGCCGATGCGGGCGGAGTGGCTCGATAGCGAGCGCACGCTGCGCGTCGAGGCGACGCCGCAGATCGAGAGTTCGCAAGGCACGGGGCCGATGCGGATTTACCAAGAGTTGCGCCTGATCGAGGGCGATCAGGAATTGTTGCTCATCGAGCTCCACAGCACGCGGGGCAAGCCTCTCGTCTATCGTTTCACCAAAGTCATCGGGGAGAAATAAGCCATGAATCGCTTCATCATTGCTCTGGTTTGGGTTGTATTTTCCTCGGCCGGCTTGCGGGCCGCGGGGACTGACGCTGGTCCGGTTAAGCCGGCCGCCCGCGCGTCCTGGGTCATGAATTTCGACAGTGACTGGCTTGTGGCCAAGGGCCTGCCGGAAAAAATCATGCTGTTGAGTCTGCAAGGCCTCGCGAATCGTGCGGCGCCGCAGATCTACGTTGTCCATCCGAAGGAGTTTCAATGGGAGATTACGGGGCCGTTATTCGAATTTTATCAACGCAAGCACGGCGTCGTTTTTACTGAGGTTAAAACCGCCGAGGCGGCGCTCGCGCTTTTCAGCCACCACGCCAAGGGTTACGTGATTTGGGAACCCGCGGTACCGGCGACGATGAATGTCGCCTTCACGATTGCCGGCCTCGAGGACGCGTTGGTCGTCACGGCCGAGCAGGTCATGCAGGTGGAGAAATTCGGGCTAAAGCGCATCGACGATTTGCGCGGTCGCTACACGGGGCAGACGGATGCGCAGATTTATCGCGACGCCTACGCGCGCTATTGGGCGCGTTGCACGCACGATTCGATCATGTTGATGGGCGGTCATGTGGGCGCGGTGCGGATGCCGGCGATGGCCGATTGGGGCGTGCGTCAAAAAATGTTTTTCCACGATCTCTCGGCCAATCCGATTCACCCCGAAGAAGTTGCCCTTGGAAAAAAACTATTCTCGGAGATGACGCCGCTCGGCACCGTTTTCGGCTGGCATTCTTACGGCAAGGACACCGAGGAACAGCACACGACGCTGCTCTCGGGCTACGGCTTACGCATGGAGGGATTGCACAATTTGCCCAACCTCAGTTTCAACTGCCAGTTCACGTTCACGCCGGGCTTTAGGTTCACCAACAACCACCAAGTCGCGCTCGATGCTAAGCTCACGGCTCAGCAGAAAGTCTACATTTCCTTCGTCCAATCTGACAGCATAGGCATCGGCGTGTGGACGAAGCCCGGTCGCGGCAAATTACCCTTCGGCTGGCAAGTGACGGTCAACTGGACGAAGTTTTCACCGGCGGCGCTGGAATATTTCCACGAGAGCGCGACCAAGAACGATTACTTCATCGGCGGCCTTTCGGGTCCTGGTTACATGTATCCCAATCACATTCCAGCGGATAAATTTGAACTCTTGATGGCCGATGCGCGCCTGCTCATGGCGACGCTCGACGAACACATCATGGAGATCATGGACAATTCCGCGGCCGACGGAAATGTCGGCAATGCCGATCTCACCAAGGAAACCGTCGATCGTTATTACAAAGCGTTTCCCGACGTGATCGGTTTCATCAACGGCTATGGCCCCGCGCGTACGCGCGACCTGCGCGACACGCGCGCGATGATTTCCTACGATTACTACATCGACCCGCGCCGCCCGCGCGAAGAAGTCGCCGCCGATCTTAACGAGCTCATCGCAATCAACGCCAAGCGCCCGTATTTCCTGCTCGTCCACGTGCGCGAATCCAACGACGTCAACAGCCTCGTCGAAATCACGAAGCAACTGGATGGTCCCGTCGAAATCGTGCCCATTGATGCCTTCCTGAAACTCGCCGCGAGCAACAAGACTTACACGACGCGTTACCAAGACCCCGCGGACCCGAAACATTTCAAGGGGTTTTAAGGCGGTGAAAGTTTTGTTTGGTTTTACCCGCGGGCGCGGGTCAATCTGCGTACATGGCCCATTATCAACGTCCCGAATCTCAGCGCCGTCCCGCCGCCCAGGCGCGACCGTTGACGGATTTTGTGGGCCGGCCCGGATCGCGGGCCGGTGCGCCGGTGGCGGCGAAACGTGAAGCGCGCGCGGGCGGGCCGTCGCCGCGGGAGGAACTCAAAATCTGCGGACTCGCGGCCGTGAAGGCGCGGTTTGAGCGCGATCCGGCTTCGATTTTGCGGCTCTTTTTCGACGAGCCTACCAGTCGGAAAGTCGGCGCCATGAGCCAGGTGCTCGCCATGGCCAAAAAAGTTTACCGCTGCGTCCCGCCGGCGGAGTTGGAAAAAATCTCAGGCTCAATTCACCACGGCGGCATTGTGGCGATCGTGCAGGTACCGGCGTTGCGTGCGCCGACGCCGGAGCACATCCGCGCTTGGGCGCAGGCCCGCGCGACGGTGTTGATCCTCGATCGTATCGGCAACGCGCACAACCTCGGCGCAATTGCGCGTACGGCGGCTTTTTTTGGCGTCGAGCGGATCGTCCTCGCGGAAGCAGCGTCGGCGGCTCGGCCCACGGAGGCCGCGCATCGCGTGGCCGAAGGCGGCCTCGAACACGTCGAGTTGTGGCAGGTGAAAAACATCGCGGCGCTAGTGAAGGATTTGGCGGCGGCGGGTTACGAAGTGATCGGTGCGGCGACGCGCGGCGGTCGGCCCGAGGCGGCCTCGGGCGCGAAGAAGCCGGTGGCGTTGGTGATGGGCAACGAGGAGGAGGGACTCGCGCCGGCGGTGGTCGCGGCATGCACGCGGTTGGTGACGATCCCCGGCACGGGCAAAGTGGAATCGTTAAACGTCTCGGTCGCCGCGGCGGTGTTGCTTTGGGAATGTTGCGCGCGGCGGGCGGGCGGCGGCAGCGCCGGCAGCTGACTCCACCCACCACGCGAAGAGGGCGAGGGGTACATCGACGAGCGCGAGGCCGAATCCAATATGTCCAAAGACGGATTCGTTTTTTCGTATCCACGCCGGGCTTGAGGTCGAACTGGCCGGCTTGTTGGTCGTAGCCGAGGTTGCCTGCGGCGAGGGCGTGGATGTCGTTCGGGCGGTTGATGGGCCGATGCGTGCCGAGCACGGGGGCGTCGCCCCTGGCGATGTGACTGAGGGCTACGGCGCCCGGGTCAGCTGCGGCTGAGGGCGTTTGGGGGGCGGGTGGTCTGAGAGGCACATTGAGGGTTTTGAACTCTCGCGTTTTTAAACTGTAAGTGGGGCGCGAAGTCTCGTCGGGTTTTCCGGGCGGGAAGGGGCGCGCGGGCATGTTTTTATGCGAAAGCGGCAAAAGGTTTTAAGAGCCACGTCGTTTATTCGATAAAAAGGTTTCGAAATTATTTTAATAAACTTGCGCCGCATTCCGGTTATTTTTTTCATCCTTTCGCGGCTTCACCCCTTCCCCGCAAAGCCTGCGATTTACCATCGTCAGCTTTATACCCTAACACCCCCCTACCTGTATGTCTCTGTCTGGAATGCTTCGTCGTCGTCTGCCCTCATTGTTGGTTTTAATCTGCGGCTGGTTATTTGCCGCAGCTTTAGCTCACGGCCAACCGGCCACGGGTTCCGTGCAAGGCCGGATTTATAATCCGGTCTCCAAGGAATACGTGGGCAACGCTCAGATCCGCTTGGACGGCACGAGCAAAATCACCTACTCCGAGAGCGACGGTTCTTTCTCGTTTGCCGACGTGCCCGCGGGCCCAGCTGCGATCTCGGTTTCCTATTCGGGTTACGTTACCGTGAACGACTCGTTTACCGTCTCCGCCGGCATGCCCGCGGTGCGCGAGATCAACCTCGTCAGTACAGCCGCCACGCCCCCTATCGCCAAAGATGGCGTGATCCAGCTCGCGGCCTTCTCCGTCGCTTCCGAGCGTGAGGGCAACTCCAAGGCCATCATGGCGCAGCGCCGCAACATGAATATCACCACGTCGGTTTCCTCCGACATTTTCGGTGACGTCGCTGATGGTAACGTCGGTGAATTCCTCAAATACCTTCCGGGCGTCGACCTCGATTACGTTGAATCGGAGCCACGCGGCCCGCGCCTCGGCGGTATGGACGGTCAATACGTGGGCGTCTCCTTCGACGGCATGCGCACGGCCAGCGCCGACGCCAACCGCGGTGGTGGCGCCTCGTCCCGCGCTACGAGCTTTGAAGGCTTCTCGATTACCAGTATCGATTCTATCGAGATCAACCGCACGGCCAGCCCCGAAAACGATGCCGATTCGCCCGCCGGCACCGTCAACATGAAGACCAAGCGCGCCTTCGATCGCAAAGGCCGCCGCATCGCCTACAACGTGGGCTATAATTTAAATAGCGAAGAATTCACCCTTTCGCAGACCCAAGGCCCCGCTGATTACAAAGAGGAAAAGTGGAAGCCCAACTACCAGTTCGAATACGCCGAATCTTTCTTCAATCAACGCTTCGGTGTCTTGCTTAGCGCCAGCCAGTCGAACTCTTTCACGGAGCAACTCTTGATGAGCACCGGCTACAACCGCACGGCCAATCCCACCCAAGGCGATACTCGTCCCATGACGATCCGCCAAATCGACTTCAAAGATGGCCCCAAGTTGATCCGCAAAGACGCGCTGCTGTTGACCGCTGACTGGAAAGCCAGCGCGCGCCTGACCCTCTCGCTCAACCTCGTTTACAGTTATTTCGACGGCGAGTTCTTCAACCGCAACTTCACTTTCGTCGCCGCCAATGACAACGCCAACGTCAACAACGGTCGCTCCACGGTCGGTGGCGATGGCATCACCAGCGTCGTGGCCACTCGTGCCGCCAGCGGCAGTGTGAACAACGTCGCCACCCTCAACAACGGCGGCGGCTCATCCGCTAAGCTCACCTACACCCGCCAGTTTGCCCCGCGCTTCGAATACAAGATCGGGGGCTGGATCGTCGACGGCGCGCTCGCCATGTCGCGCTCCGTTAACAATTACGAATCCCTCGAGCGCGGCTTCGCCAATTCCGAGGGCGGTGGTGTCGCCAGCGGCTGGACGGCCACCCGCGCCAGCCCCCGTTCCGCTGAGTGGACCATTCGCCAAACCAGTGGTGCTGATTGGCTCAATCTCGCTAACTTTACCAATACCGATAGCCGCTCGGGTGGCACTCGGATCACCAACGACGACCGTACCTGGATCACCGAAAAATGGACCGGTACGTTGAACGCCAAGTGGGTCTTGCCCTTCATGCAGCGCTTTCCCACCTCGATCAAATTCGGCGCCAAGTGGGATGAAGAAACCCGCGACAATAATGACTTCAGCGCGTGGAATATCTGGTCCTACAACGGGCCCGGCGGAAATACCACCACCGTCAACCCCACCACGGGCGCCAACGTCATCTCTACTTTCGGTAATTGGGCGAACCTTGGTTCTGCCTACGTCGCGTCCAATCCATTCGAGTCCGGCCACGTTAATTCCTTCGCGCTCTTTAACATCAATGGCGTCCAAGGCGTCCCTCCGCGTGTGAGCCGTAATCAGATGGCTAAACTCTTCCGCGATCACCCCGAGTGGTTCGTCTCCACCGCTACGCCGGAAAATTACTACACTACGTTTATCGCCAATCCGCGTGACTTTCAACAGACCGTTTCCGCCGGTTACCTCCAAGCTGATATGCGTGTAAACTCCAAGCTGCAGTTCCGCTACGGGGTGCGCCTCGAGGAAACCCAAAACACCTTCGATGAGCTCAACCCGCTTTCGCGGGCCGACGTCATTGCTGCCGGCTACCCGGTCAACGCCGTCGGTAGCAATTCCGGCCGTCCCACCACCATCGCAGGTATGAAGTATCAATACCAGAGCCAGCCGCGCAAAATCCGCACCTCGAATTACCAAAATTGGTTTCCGTCGCTGCTGTTGAAATACCAGATTTTACCCAACTTCGAATTCCAAGCCGGCGCCAATAAAGGTATCGCTCGTCCCCCGATCAACGATCTCACCGGCCCTTGGAACATCGACGAAACCAACCAGCGCGTTTCCACGCCTAATCCTAAATTGCTGCCCGAGTTCCACACGGTGTTCCAGACGCGTCTCGCCTACTACTTTGAAGGACGTTCGCCGGGTCAGGCCTCGATCTCCTTCTCGCAGGATAAGGCCCGCAACTTCATTCAGGATTTCGATTATTCCGCCTCACAGTTCGGCATCGATGATCCTGATTTTGCTCCCTACACCTTCCGGGTGCGCACCAATAACGCCAAAGAAGAACAGCTGCGCAATATGGACATCAGCTACAACCAGACGCTCGGCTTTCTCCCCGGTCCTTATTTGCGTGGTATCAACGTTGGCTTCACCTACGGCCGCACCTATGCCAGTGTCCGCCGTCAGCAGCTCGCTCCGCACCGCGTCACCTCGCGCCTCGGTTATTCCTACGGTCGCTTCAACGCTTCGTTCGGCATGATCTGGGTCGATGACAAACCCGATAGCAGCACCTACGGCCGCTACGTCGGCCAAATCACCAAATTCGACGGCTCGCTTACGGTCCGCCTCACCAAATACGTTTCCCTCTACGTCCAAGGCCGCAACATCACCAACATGAAAGACCGTTGGTATGAGTCGCCCACCGGCACGCAAGAAGGTCAAAATGGCTACCTGCGTCAGATCGAGGAATACGGTGCTAACTGGGTCTTCGGCGTCAAAGGTCAGTTCTAATCTCCGCGTTTAATTTTGTATCCGCGCGAAAACGCCAGCCTTCGGGCTGGCGTTTTTTGTATTCGTGCAGCGCCCCTGCGCCACGTCTCGGCGTTGACCTCACACCGCTTCATCCCTGCGCTTCTCATTACCTCGCATGCCCCCGCCGATCTCCCCCGCGCCGATTCGCCCGATCGTCCCGGATCGTTCCCTGCTTTGGGGTTTCGCCCTCGTGGCGGCGGTGATTTTGGCGTACCTCGGCGTATTGCCCGGTGAATTCCTCTGGGACGACGATCTTCACGTCACCGCTAATCCCACCATCGTCGGCCCGCTTGGTCTCCGCGAAATCTGGACTACAGCTGCCGCGAATTACTTTCCCCTCGTTCTGACAAATTTCTGGTTGCAGCACGCGCTTTGGGGCGTGCAACCGCTCGGCTATCATCTGGTCACGCTCGCCTGCCACGCGCTGTCCGCCGTGCTGCTCTGGCGAGTGCTGCGCCAACTCAATGTGCGCGGCGCCTGGCTTGGGGCCGCGCTCTGGGCCTTGCATCCTGTCCAAGTCGAATCCGTCGCTTGGATCTGCGAACTCAAAAACACCCAGTCCGCCATCTTCTTCCTGCTCGCGATCCGTTTTTATCTGCAGTGGCTGGAAACAAAGGAGGCTTCGGCCCCGTCCTTCCTAGCGCTCAACTCTGCAAAGGACGGGGCGGGCGCGCGCTTTACTAAGGGGCACCTCTACGCCTATGCGCTCGCGCTGCTGTGCGCGCTACTTGCGATTTTGAGCAAGCCTTCGACCGTCACGTTACCGGTGGTGCTCGCGCTCGGTGCGTGGTGGTTGCGCCGCCGACTCCGCTGGCGCGATCTGTTGCCGCTGGTGCCCTTCTTCGCCTTGTCGCTCAGCGCCGCCGGTTGGACGATCTGGGAGCAACGCGTCCACTCGGGCGCAGAAGGTGCCGCTTGGGCGCAGACCTGGCCCGAACGTTTCGCCATCGCCGGCCATGTCGTATGGTTTTACCTCGGTAAACTCGCTTGGCCCGCCGACCTGATTTTTATTTATCCGCGCTGGCAGATCGACGGCGCCGATCTGCGAGTGTACGGCCCGCTCGCGGCGATGGTCCTCGTACTCGGCTACCTATGGTGGCGGCGCGACGGCGTGCTCCGGCCCGTCTTCACCGCGGCGATTTTTTTCGGTGCGCTGCTGTTTCCCGTACTCGGATTTTTTAGCATTTATTTTTTCCGCTATTCCTTCGTCGGAGATCATTTTCAATACCTCGCCAGCATGGGCCCGCTCGCGCTCGCCGGCGCCGGCCTCACCGTCGCCCTCGAGCGCTTGCCCGCCGCGTGGGCTCGCCTTCGCGCGATCGGCCCTGCCGCGTTGTTGGCGGTATTGGGCGTACTCACGTGGCGCGAGAGCCTTGAATACCTCAGCCACGAATCCCTCTGGCGCGCCACCCTCGCGCGCAATCCCGCCGCCGCGATGGCTTGGTTTAATCTCGGCGACACCCTCGCCAAAAAAGGTCGCCACGACGAAGCCATCGCCAGCTTCCGCCGCGCCCTCGAGCTACGCCCCAACGACGCTCCCGGTCACAATGACCTCGCCTGCGAGCTGGTCGTGATCGGCCAACCCCTGGCGGCGATTCCACTCTTCGAACGCGCCCTCGTCCTGCGCCCCGGCTACGCCGAAGTGCACAACAACCTCGGCAACGCTTTCCGCAGCCTCGGCCGCATTGCCGAAGCCACGGCGCAGTACGAAAAAGCCCTCGCCGCGAAGCCCGACTACCCGGAAGCGCACAACAACCTCGCCTGCGAACTCAGCGCGCAGGGCCGCCTCGCTGACGCGCTCACGCATTTTGACACCGCGATTCGCCTGCAGCCCGATCACGCCACCGCCCACGGCAACCGCGCTAATGTCCTCCGCGACCTCGGTCGCTGGCCCGAGGCCTTTGCCAGCTACGCACGCGCGCTCCAGCTCGATCCCAAATCCGCCGAAACTCTCGCCAACCACGCGCTCGCCCTCGCCGCCGCCGGTCGCACGAGCGAAGCCCTCGCGCGTTTCGCCGCGGCTGCGCAACTCAAACCCGACTTGCCCAAAATCCGCCGCGATTGGGGCACGACTCTCGCCCGCAGCGGTCGTCAAACCGAGGCCATCGCGCAGTTTGAAGAACTCGTTCGTCTCGATCCGCGCGCTCCGGCCGCACATGCGACTTTGGGCAACGCCTTCGCGCAAGCTGAGCGCTGGGCGGACGCTGCCCGTACGTTTCGCGTCGGCCTGCAGGCCGCGCCCGACGATGCCGACTTGCATTGCAACCTTGCCGTCGCGCTCGCCAGCTCAGGCCAGTTGACCGAGGCCGTGGTAGAATTTCGCCACGCGCTTCGACTTCGCCCTGCCTTTATCGAAGCCCACGAAAATCTTGCGCAAATCCTCCGTCAACTCGGCCGCTCGCTCGAAGCAGTTGATCATTACGACGAGGCCGAGCGCCTCAAACTCCAGGCCGCGCGGCCACGCCCATAAGGACTCGAAATCTTGGGTTCGCCCGCTCGTATGGCTGCCGTAGTCCCTTATCCATCGCCTCACCCGTGCACGTGCCTCGCGTCGTGGTCTTCTCGCTTCCCTGAAAATTCGCTGCGCCGCGTACGTCGAAGGGCGCGCGGACTCTGGCAGGTCTGGCAGTCTCATTCGTGCTTTCGGTGGTTTTCGACCAAGGCGCAGCTCTCCCCTTCCTAAACTCTTCGTCTCGATGTTGCAGCGTATGGGTCTTAAGTCGCACAAATTTGCGACCTCGACCGGCACGATGCGTGGCTTGGATTTGGCTTAAAATGTGGCGGGTATTTTTGCGAAATGGAGTTGCCGACTAGGGCTTTTTTAGGCTTATCTCACAGCCGTCTGACTGCTTTTTAAACCATCTCTTCTTCTTATGAAAAACCGTCTCCTCATTGCCAGCACCTGCATCGCGCTCGCCTTCGCGCCCCTCGCGCAAGCCGAGGCCGCCAAAGCCGCCCCCAAGGGCGAAGAAAAACACACCGAGCTCGGTGAAAAAATGGAAAAGCTCAACGGCGCCTACCGTAAGCTGAAACGCCAAGTCGCCGATGCGACGAAGAATGAGTCATCCCTCGCGCTGATCGCCACGATCAAGTCCGCCGCTGAAGGCTCCCTCGCTTTCAAGCCCGAGATCACGGCCGAAAAACCCGCCGCTGATCAGGCTAAATTTGTCGAGGCCTATAAGACCGAGATGAAGAAGATGATCGAACTCGTCGGCAAACTCGAAGCCGCGCTGAAGGCCGGTAAAAATGACGAGGCCGCCAAGTTGATTGCCGACTTGGACGCCCAGCAAAAATCGTCGCACAAAGAATTCAAGAAACAGAAGCCAAAGGCCTAATTAGCCGACGGTTTTTGGTTTTAAGCTTAAACAAAAACACCGCCCGAAAGGGGCGGTGTTTTTTGTGGCTCGCGTGTGCCAAAGTCGCGGAGAGCCGCGCGGTCTTATATCACTTCAGCTCGCGAATTTTGATGTTTCGATACCAGCAATCGTCTTGATGGTAGGTGAGCATGATGTGGCCGATGATTTTTTCGCCGAAGCCGGGTTGTTTGGTGAACTTGCTCTTCGCGAGACCGGCTTTGACGGCGTCGCTACCGAGGTCGTAGCTGAGGACGTTTTTACCGTTGAGCCAGTGTTCGACGTGGTTGCCTTTGACGACGATGCGGGAGGCGTTCCATTCGCCGATGGGTTTCATGGGTTTATCGGCCGCGGGCGGGAGGACGTCGTAAAACGCGGCCGTCTGGCGGTGCGTGCCGATCTTGCCGTCGGGGTGGCCGACGTCGTCGAGCATCTGATATTCGGGGCCGGGCGCGGAGGGGCGGGCTTCCGTGACGAAATATTTTACGCCGTTATTGCCGGCGAGCGGAAGTTTCCATTCCCAGGCGAACTCGAAGTCGTTGAATTTTTTCTCGGTGATGAGTTCGGTGCCTTTGACTTTGGCGATGGCGTGGAGCGTGCCGTCTTTGACTTCCCAACCGCCGGCGGGTTTGCCGGCGTAGGTGCGCCAGCCGTTCATGGTCTGGCCATCGAAGAGGAGTGTCCATCCAGCGGTCTTTTCGGCGGCGGTGAGCTGGTTTTCGGCGGCGGTGAGCGAAGTTAATCCGCTGAGGGTGACGAGCAGGGCAGGGAGCAAATGACGGAGCATGGGCAAGGAGTTGAGTTGAAGGGGAGGGGAACGGATAAAGACGAACGTGGTGGGCCGTGGATGTGGAGAAAATTCTGTAGCGCTGGCGCTGTGCATGGCGGGCGCGGGTGCGGCTGCAGCGAGCGTCGAAACGGTGGAGCTAACTTATTTTTCGGGCAAGAGGGCTTGGCGTCTGAGCCCGGCGCCGGGTGCGCTGAGGCCTGTGCACCAGACGCCGCGCACGAGTTGGAAACGCGGGCCGCGGGGCGAACCGGTTTCCCATCGCTGCAGTTTCTCGACAAGCAGGTCGATGGCTTCGGCTCCGATGCGAAACTCGTCTTGGCGGATACCGGTGACCTGGCCCTCGTCGTGGACGGATAGTGAAATGAGTCCTGTCCCGATTGGGGCACAGCTCATTTTATTTTGATCACGTAGGGCAAAAATCACGGCATCAACGCGGTGGCGGGCGATCCAGGTACTTAAGCCCAAGGGGATTTCGTCGCGCGTTTCGGGCATAAAGACGGGGATGTGGGTGCGCGGGGAATATTGTTGTTGGGCAACCAAATAGCCCGAAAGCCAGCGATGCTCGAGTCGCCGGCTGACATCTGCGGCTAGAGCGAATCCGATGCGGCGGTAGCCGAGGGCCTGGGCTTGAGTATAGGCCAGTTGAGCGGCGTAAAAATGATCGTCGGCGACGCGATCGATTTCAGGCGTTTGCACGCTGGTACCTAAGCCCACGATGGAAAAACCGGTTGGATTAAAAGGGAGCGTGTTGTTCTGGCCGGTGAGTGGCGCCACCAGAATCCCGTGAATGCCGCGGGCTTGAAGTAGGTCGATGAGTCTTTCTGGTCGCATTTGCGGATCGCTGGCGGAAAATTCCTCGAGGCTAAAGCCGCGTTCGATCGCTCGGGTGGTGGCGGCGGTGTAAAAATTACGATGCGTCGTCGCGTCGCGCCAGCGGTCCGTGGGTGCATCTGCGGTCAGAAATCCTAAAGAGGCTCGAACGCTGGAAGCGGACGCGGCGGTACGACGACTGCGCATGAGCGCGGTGACGAGTGGATTCGGTCGGTAACCTAGTTCCTGCGCGGCCGCGCGGATGCGCTCACGAGTGGAGGCGGGTATACTGGGGTGGTGTTGGAGAGCGAGCGACACCGCTGAGCGCGAGACGCCCGCGTGTACCGCCACCTGCTGCATTGAAATGGGCCCGCTGAGAGCGTTCGGCTGCTTAGATCGGTGCTTGATTTTGGCCGACATAGTTTGAGATGGGAAAATCACAAATTCAGTCCCTGAAATAGCAATTTTTTTTGATCTGAAGTTAATGATATGAGCAAAATAGATTAAATCCTTATATAATAATGATTTAATACCGAAATAATGTTTAATTACTCAACAATGCTAGTGAAGCAGACTTTGCTCCCATTATTAGCCAGGTTTTTGATGTATTGTTTCCCCCGTACACCCCATGAAATTCTCGGTAAATTGTGTGAGTCTCGTTCGAGCTTTAGGGCTTTTTCTTTTGTTGATGCAGGTCGTTCCTGCTCAGGTTGCTCCGGCGCCATCGGGCGCTTCGTCCCCCAAAGAGGAAGCCGTCCGGCTTTCGCCCTTCGTTATTGCATCAGAGCGTGAGACGGGTTGGTCGGCTAACGACACCCTTTCAGCCACGCGCACGAAGCAGGCGCTGAAGGACGTGCCGGTAAACATTGATGCGATCACGGCCGATTTCATGGAAGACCTAGGGCTTTTTTCTGCCGACGAAACGGCGAAATTTGTCGCCAACGTCTACGCCTTGCCGGTGATGGAAAATGATAATCAAGGTGGCAATTTTTCGTTCCGCGGCATGACCCAGACGAACAATATTAGTCGTAATTACTTCCGCTGGTTCATCCCGAGCGACACCTATAACGTCGAGCGCATCGATTTCGGCAAAGGTTCCAACTCTTTGATTTTTGGTGCGGTCGAACCGGGCGGGCAGGGTGCGGCATTCACCAAGCGTCCATTGCTAAAAAACTTCGGCGAGATCTTCGCTAATCAAAACAGCGAGGGCGCTTATCGCTATCAGATCGATGTTAACCGTAAGCTTCGCTCCAACCTCGCCCTGCGCTTCAACGCCGTGCGCAAACAAGATAAGACGTTCCAAGATGCTTCCGCGTACAAATTTGAAGGCGAGACGCTCGCCGCCGTCTGGCAACCCTTTGCCCGCACCTCGATTCGCGTCGAAGGTGAGCGCGGCAAATACGACAACACCCGCGGTTTTGCCGGCATCAACGTCTGGGAGCAATCCGCCCGCTCCAACGCTTGGAACACCGCGGGTACTTATTACACCTCGGATAAAGTCTGGGTGCTGCAAGCTGCTCAATCTGCGGCAGATCGATTGGCGATCAACTCGGTCGCGGGCGGCACGCCCTCGCTCATCGAAGGTGATTTTGTGGATGTCACCATGCGCGACGCCTCTGGCCTCGCTGTGCGTACGAAGCGGATTAATGGTTTTCCCAAGCACTACAACATCCGTGGCTCTTGGGATAAACAAGCCCGGCCGTTCGATACCTATTCAGTTACAATTGAGCAGGGCCTCGGACCGGTTTCAGTCGAGCTGAGCTACAACCGTCAAAATCAGGCCTCCGATCGCAACGACAACTCCTTCGACACCACGATCAGCGTCGACGTCAACGGCCGACCGTTCATCGACGCGGCTTCGGACCGAAAGCATTTCGGCACGGATACGGATGCGTTTCGCGGCTCCGCAGTTTACAATTGGGATAAGTTAAAGTGGATGCAGCAGATTTTCGTCGCCACCGCCGAGTACAACGAAAGTTCACAGGACAACTATCGCCTCCAGGGCTATAACGTTAAAAACGTCCTCAACGGCACCGCCACGGCGATCAGTACCGCCAATGATCGCGGCCGTCTACGGCTTTATCTCGACGACCCCGCATTTTATTCGCGGGCAATCTTCGATCGTCTGCAATTCAACAATCCGCCGGTCACGAACTCGGTGGATATGCGCATGTTGGGCTTCTTTGCCTCGGGCACGGATGCCGCTAGCGGCACGCAGTTTGTGCGCAGTGCGGCGGCCTCATTTTCTGCGAGCGGAAAATATTTCGGTGGCCGACTCCAATCGCTTATCGGTGTGCGCCGCGATACCAACCGCGAATACGGTTACACGACGTCCCGCTATGTCGGCCAATTCCAAGAGGCGATCCGACCACCGAAATATCAGGACGCGCTCAAGGGTGATTACACGGAAAACCTTTCGCAGAATCTCGATAATACCACGTTCACCGGCGGACTCACGCTCGTGCTTACAAAGGACATCAATTTCTACGGCGTGTATTCCGAGTCATTCCGCTTCCAAGATTTTGTCACGTTCGACAACAAGCGCTTCGGCCCAGTCCAGGGTACGACGAAGGAAATCGGCCTCAAAGGCAGCGCGCTCAACGGCCGCGTCGGTCTTACGCTGGGGGTCTTCGATATCGAGCGGAAGAACGTCGTCCTATCTTACAACAACGTCATCAACCTCAGTGCCGCCAACCTTGAGGATTTGATGAATCCCAACACCGTCTTACCGGGCAGTCCGGGCTATCTTTACAGCGCTCCGGGCACCGCCAGCGCCGCGCGTAATTATCCTTCCTTGGAAAATTCTACGGGCGCCGATCTGACCCTCATTCTCCGGCCCACGAAACAACTCCAAGTCCGCCTCACCCTTGCTCGCACCAAGGTCGTTGGCGACCCTGACCTCTCTTCGTTTCGCGCTTATTATACGGCCGCAGTCGCTCGCGGCAATGAGAGCCCCGCCGTCTTGGCCTTGGCCAAGCAGTTGTTGGATTCACTCGATATCCCTGGTAAACCTACTGGTGCTCGAGCCTCACCTTGGTCGGGGAGTTGGGTGATCGACTACACGATGCCTCGCGACGCTTGGGCGCCGCTCAAAGGCGTGCGGGTCGGCATCAATGGAACGTGGCGTGATGATTACCTGCTTGGTCGGCCCAACGCTCAGCAGATGATCGGCGGCTCCAGCCACCTGATGAATGCCTACGTGATGCGCGATCAGAAAATCTGGGGCCAGCAGGTGCGCTTCCGCTTGGGCGTTAAAAATCTCACCGACATGGAAAACGATAAGACCCGCAAGACCGGTTTCACTACCATGGCCAACGGCAGTAACCGCTACACCTATTCCTACGTCATGCCGGCCCAATACGACCTCTCCGCCTCCGTTAAATTCTAAAAAACTAATTTCATGATCCTCGCCCGCCTCTGCCTTCTTGTTGTTAGTCTCCTCGCCTTCGGTGTTTCAACCCAAGCCGCCACACCGACCAAGCCCAATATCATCTTTATCCTCGCTGATGATTACGGCATCGCCGAAGTCGGCAGCTATGGGTCCGACAGCTACAAGACGCCGAACATCGACGCCCTCGCGCGCAGCGGCACCCGCTACACGCACGGTTACACGATCTCGCTCTGTGGTCCGTCGCGGGCAATGATCCTGACTGGTCGCTACGGTTTCCGTACCGGCGGGAGTAATCAGGATGCGGTCGGGGAAATTTCACCCAAGAAAGAAAAACTGATTCCCTCGGTGTTGAAGCCTGCCGGCTACGTCACCACGATGATCGGTAAGTGGAGCCAATTCTCGCAGCAGCCGTCCGATTTCGGTTTCGACGACTATCTGCGCTATGCTGGCAGCGGCGCCTATTGGAATACCCAAGAGAAGGTGAAGACCTATGTCGTGAACGGCGAGACCCGCCCCCTACGGGACAGAGAATACATGCCCGACCTCATGCACCGTCACTTGATCGACTTCATCACCAAGCACCGCGACCGGCCGTTCTACGCCCACTATTCCCTTTCCCATACGCATAGCGATATTCTGCCGACGCCCGACAGCGCGCCAGACAGCAAAGATCACTATGCGGACAACGTCGTCTATATGGACAAGCTCGTCGGGAAGCTCATGGCCGAACTCGAGCGGCTGAAGCTACGTGAGAACACCCTCGTCATCTTCTTTGGCGACAACGGCACGGCCAACCCTCGAGCCGACCGCGCCACCATCGGTGGCCGGCGACTCGCCGGAGCCAAGGGCTCGATGCTGGACGGCGGCGGTCGCGTCCCGTTGATCGTCAGTTGGCCCGGCGTCACGCCGGCGGGTAAAGTCTCCGCCGACCTGGTGGATTCGAGCGATGTCCTCCCTACGTTTGCCGCATTGGCCGGCGCGAAGCTGCCGGAGAACACCGTGATCGACGGCCGCAGTTTTGCCGCCCAGCTTCGCGGTGAAAAAGGTGAGCCACGTCCGTGGGTCTTCAACCAGCTCGCCCGGAACTGGTATGTCCGCGAAGCCGGCTGGAAACTCAATCAGGCCGGTGAACTTTTCGACATGAGCGACGCGCCGTTCGCCGAGAAACTCGTCGCCGCCGACACGAAAGATCTCGCTGCCATCGCTGCCCGCATACGTCTTCAAGCTGCCCTCGACCAGCTCAATCCCGCCGGCGGCATCCCAGACACCGGCGACGAGTCCGGCCGGCACGCGAGCAATGTGGGAAAAGCCTCCAAAAAAGAGGCCAAGAAAAAGCAGCCGTAAGCGCTGCTTGATACGACTGCGCGTGATAGAGACGGATTCTTGTGATCGGCCTTATCCCTCGCCAATTGCGGACCTATTTCTACCCAGCAAACCCACCAAATTGATGACCTCGTCGGTAAATTTTTCTCTTCTCCGCGGGTTTGAGGGCGACTTGAATTGGCTCATGACCAATGAGCTCTCCTTTTTGGCCAGCTACGGTCATGTGCACACGATCTACACCGATTACGGCACGGCATTCCCCGCGATGATTGGCCGCTCCGTCAACTTCATGGCGCCGTCTAACGGCAGCGTCAGTCTGAAATACTCTCCTCGCCGCGGCAGCTTGAAGGGATTTTCGGCTAATGTCGGAGTCACGCTTGTCGGTCCTACGCCTACCGAGTTGCCCAATGCCGGCGATGTTTACACCACGACCTCCGCGGGCCAACGCGTGGTCACGAGTTCCACGGGTCAATGGAGCCTCCGGGCGCCTTCCTGCAACCTCTGGAGCTTCGGTGCACGTTACTCGTTGGTTGCTCGTTCCAATTATACGCACACGTTCGCCGTCAATATGAACAATGTTTTCGACAAACAATATCTCCGCACCGGTGCCAGCAACGCCCCGCGTCTGCTCGGAGAAAACCGCGCAGGGTTCTTCACTTACACGCTCAGCCATAAGGGATCGAAGTTCTGATGTACATTTCTCCGTCTCGTTTCACCGCGACGTTAACGGGTAGGGCTGCGGCCTTACCCGTCACGGCCACACCTGTTACGCAAATGACGAATTCGCTCTTTGCCCAAGGCATGCTCAGGACAATTCTGTTCGCGGGCTTGCTCGCTGGTCATGTCATGGCCCGCGACCTGCCGGTTGAGAACCAAGCGCAACTGGCCACCGCGCTGAAAACTGCGGGTGCCGATGATGTCATCATCCTTAAAGACGGTGAATGGAAGGACGCGAAACTCACCATCAAACAAGGCGGTCAAGCGGGCCGCCCGCTAGTGATCCGCGCGGAAAATGCCGGCGGAGTTAAATTTAATGGCGCCTCGTCGCTGGAAATTAATGCGCCCTACGTCACCATTGACGGGTTTTTATTTGAGGGTGGAGCCATTCAAAAAGGCGCTGTGATCGAGTTTAATTCGCACCACGGCATCGTGCGGAACACCGCGATCGTCGACTACAACCCGAAGGCCTTTGAGACCGAATACTACTGGGTCTTCTTCGCGGGCGATCACAACGTCGTTGAGCGTAGTTACTTCAAAGGTAAAAACAATCTGCAGCCGCTCATCGGCAACGCCATCGAAGACAGTCGCTACAATACCGTGCGAGGTTCTTATTTTAAAAATATCCCCTACGTCGCCAATGCCAATGGCCGCGAAATTATCCGCGTCTGGGGCTCGGGCAAAATCGAGGAACGCGACGAGGACGGCGCGTATTTCACCATTGAAAATAATCTGTTCGACCACGCTCACGGCGAGGGCACCGAGATCATCTCGCTCAAATCCAACCACAACATCGTGCAGCGTAACACCGTCATTTCCACGCGCGGTGGCATCAACATCCGGCGCGGTAATTTTAATACGGTGCGCGCAAATCAGGTGCTGGGCCAAGGCTACGATGGCGCGCAAGGTCTGCGCATGTCCGGCCGCGATAATATCGTCACGGGCAATTTTGTTTCTGGTTGTGAGTACGGCATCCGGGTCGCTTGCGGCGAGTATATCTCAAGTGCGCTGACGCCCAGTTACACTCCCGACGTGAAGCCCAACGGCAAAAAAACCGCCCAAGTGCGCATTCCCACTTACCCGCAGGTCTTGCGACTCACTCTCGCGGACAACGTCACCGTGGGAATTTCCGGGCCTGACCTTGAGATCGGTTCCTCCTACAAAAACCACTGGCCCGAATCGCAACAAGTGCTCTTGCCCGAAGACTGTGTGATCAAAAATAATCGCTTCATTCGACCCCAAGGCGGTGAGGCCGTGCTCGTGACCGTTGCCGAAACCCAAGCGCCCCTCGATCGCTTCACCTTTAAACCCAACCGTTACGAAGCTAACCTCCTCATCGGCCAAGGCCGAATTGCGCTTCATGCACAGTCCGGTTTCATGGTGCAACCCGCGGCTGATAATGGTTCCCCCCAAGCTAAACCCGCCGCCGCGCCGCTCTCCGCCGAGGAGGTCGGGCCCGCTTGGGTGATCGCACGCCGACGCGCGGGCGATTGGGCGATCGAAGATTCTCTTCCGACGGAAAGACCAGCTAGCTCATTTGATGCCCGTAAAAAGAAAAAGAACCGCTGAGCTATTTATTTCACGCTCTCGAAAACTAAGAATTTTATCATCATGAAAACGTTCCTGCACCTGATCCTCGCGCTCGTGGCGACCAGCTTCATTCATGCCGCGGACTCCGCGCCGGTTCGCCCCAATATTCTGTTCATCGCCGTCGATGATTTGCGGCCTGAATTCGGCGCTTATGGCGCTGACTACATCAAGAGCCCCAACCTCGATCGTCTCGCTAAATCCGGCATCACCTTTCAGCGGGCGTACTGCCAGCAAGCGGTCTGTTCGCCCACGCGCACCAGTATTTTGACTGGCACTCGGCCCGATACGAATAAGGTCTGGGACTTGGAGACACACTTCCGCGTCGCTCTGCCCAACGTGGTCACCCTCGGCCAACACTTTAAAAATCACGGCTACTTCGTCCAAGGCATGGGCAAGATTTACCACGGCAGCCTCGACGACGCCCCGAGTTGGTCGGTCCCGTGGGGGACACCGAAAGCCGAAACATACGCGTTGCCGGAAAACGTTAAACTAAACGCCCGCCGCTACGGCGTCGATCCCGACGGCGACAATAACCCTGAGGTAAAAGCCAAAGGGAAAGGCAAAGCCAAGGCCGTTGCCAGTGCCGCGGCGACCATCCCCGATTCCATGCCCGCGCGAAAAAACATCCGTGGCCCCGCCTTCGAAGGCGCGGACGTGCCGGATAATTATTTCCAAGACGGCAAAGTCGCCGAGCTCGCCGTTTCCACGCTCCAGGGCATGAGCAAAAAATCCGAGCCCTTCTTCCTCGCCGTGGGTTTCGTGAAACCTCACCTCCCGTTTGTTTCGCCCAAAAAATACTGGGACCTTTACGATCCAGCCAAGATTGAGCTCGCGCCCAACAAATTCCGCCCGAAAGACGCGCCCGATTATTCGATCCTTCCCGGCGGTGAACTGCGCAATTACTACGGTATTCCCGAAGGCTCGATCCCCGACGACCTCGCCCGTCAGCTCAAGCATGGCTATTATGCGTCGATCAGCTACATGGACGCGCAAGTGGGCAAGTTACTCGACGAACTCGACCGGCTCGATCTCCGCAAGAACACGATCATCGTTCTCTGGGGCGACCACGGCTGGAAACTCGGTGAGCACGATGCTTGGTGCAAACACACCACAACCGAGAACGACACCAACACCGCCTTACTTCTCTCCGTCCCCGGCATGAAGAACGCAGGCGCCAAGACCAAATCCATCGTCGAGTTTGTGGACATCTATCCGACCTTGGTTGAATTCGCGGGACTTCCGTTGCCCTCACATCTCGAAGGTATCAGCTTTAAGCCGGTGGTTGAAAACCCCACCCGGCCCTGGAAGACGGCCGCCTTTAGCCAATATCCGCGGAACGCCGGCAAGTCAGGCGCGGGAGCGCTCATGGGCTATTCGATGCGCACCGAGCGCTACCGCCTCACGGTCTGGGTTGGCCGAGATGACCACACTAAGATCGACGCCATCGAGCTCTACGATCACCAGATCGATCCGCAGGAAAACTTCAACGTCGCCAAATCCCCCGCCAACGGCGAGCTCGTCGAACAACTCCTCGCCCAGTGGCGCAAAGGCTGGCAAGGCTCCAAGCCGCCGGGCGCACTTTAAAATCATGCCAACGATCCGTCGGAGCTTTTTCACCTCTGCGGTCCGATGGATCGTTCGCATTATCGGTATTTTATGCTGCGGGGTATTTGCCCGTGCGGTCGAGGCCGATTCCTTTGCCGCGGTGCGCGCGGTCGACGACGAGCGCGTGGCTGCGACCGTGGCTGCCGACAAAGTCCGCCTCGATCGGATTTATTCCGACGGCCTGCGCTACGCCCACGCCAACGGAAAAATTGACGACAAGGCGCAACACATCGCGGCCCTCGCCGATAAAAAAACGAGTCACGACCGCTTCGATTACCAAGTTCGTGAATTTCGCTCCGCGGTTCCCGGCGTCGTCCTCATGTCGGGCCGCCTCTTGATCCATACGACGAGCGCGAAAGGCAAATCGGTGAACGACGTTAACTTCCTGGCCGTCTGGCGGGAGGAATCCGGCCGCTGGCGACTGCTCGATTGGCAGGCGGCGAAAAATCCGGCGCCCGTCGCTGCGACAAACTAGCACGACTCTAGTTATTTCATCCGCGACGATCGCTTGAGCTGGTGAGAATGCAGTTGTCCCGGTCGGTTCCTCTCAAACATCGTCCTCTTACCCCTCCGTTAAAAGCGGTTATTTTTTTTCATCCCCGAATTCTTATGAAGATTATCCTTCGTCTGATCGCAGCTCTATCCATGGCTTTAGCCGTTCGTGCGGCTGAACGTCCCAACGTCATCATCATCATGGCTGACGACGTCGGTTACTCTGACATCGGTTGCTACGGTAGTGAAATCGCTACGCCCAACTTGGATGCTTTGGCGGCTGGTGGCGTGCGCTTCACACAGTTTTACAACATGAGTCGTTGCTGCCCCACGCGCGCCTCGCTCCTCACTGGGCTTTATCCGCACCAAGCCGGCATCG
>CAMDRP010000045.1 GCA_945906965.1 Opitutus sp. GAS368
GAGACCGCGCTCGCCGAAGCGGAGATCGAGTACAAGGATCATACCTCCATCGCCATCTGGGTGAAGTTCGCCGTGCCGGCCGCCGAAGCCGCAAAATTCAAGTTACCCGCAGACAAACCGCTCTTCGTCGTCATCTGGACCACGACGCCCTGGACGATTCCCGCCAATCTCGCGATCGCCCTCCATCCCGAAGTGGACTACATCGTCGCTGACACCGGCGCCGAACGCATCATCGTCGCTCAAGCCCTGCTCGGCTCGGTGCTCGCCTCGGCGAAAATCGAAACTCCGCCTACCATTCTGGCCACGCTCAAAGGCTCCACCCTCGAGCACCTCGCCCCACGCCACCCCTTCATCGACCGCGCCTCCCCGGTAGTTCTCGCCGACTACGTCACGACGGATAGCGGCACGGGCGCTGTCCATACCGCGCCCGGCCACGGCGCCGAAGACTATCTCACCGGACTCAAGTACAAACTCGAGATTTACTGCCCCGTCGGTGACGACGGTCGCTACCTTGACGACGGCAAAGTCCCCGCCGACCTCGTGGGCATTTCGACGCTCGAGACCGTCGAAGACCTCGCCGCGAAAAAACCCTCGCCCGCCAATCTCGCCGTCTTGAAAAAACTCGCCGAAGCCGGCGCGCTCCTCGCCAAGGCCAAGTATCCACACAGCTACCCGCACTGCTGGCGCTCAAAAACCCCGATCATTTTCCGCGCCGTCGACCAGTGGTTCGTTTCCCTCGACAAAGCCGACACCCGCGCCACCGCCCTTGCCGCCATCAAGAACGTTCAATGGATTCCCGGCTGGGGCGAAGCCCGTATCCGCGGCGCCGTCGAATCTCGGCCCGATTGGTGCATCAGCCGCCAGCGCTCCTGGGGCGTGCCCATCCCGGCCTTTTTCGACGACCAGAAAAACGCTTTTCTCGACGCCGGCGTCGCCCGCGCCGTCGCCGCGAAGATCGCCCGTGAAGGCACCAATTTCTGGTACAACACAACCGCCGCCGAAATCCTCGCCGGGATCGCGCTGCCCGCTAGCTGGCCCGCACCCGAGGCGCTTACGTGCGGCCGCGATACGCTCGATGTCTGGATTGATTCAGGCTCATCGCACGCTGCGGTTTTGCGGACCCAACAAGGCGCCACTCAATGGCCCGCCGATCTCTATCTCGAAGGCAGCGACCAGCACCGCGGTTGGTTCCAATCCTCTCTTTGGACGAGCATCATCGCCTTGGGTGGCGCGCCCTACAAAGCCGTTCTCACTCACGGCTTCATCGTCGACAAAGCTCGTCAGAAAATTTCCAAGAGTAGCACGTATCAAAAACCGCAGACAAGCGACGCCTACATCGCCACCCACGGCGCCGATGTCATCCGGCTTTGGATCGCATCCCAAGATTTCCGCGACGACATCCCCGTTGACGATGAAATCCTGAAAAACGTCGGCGAATCCTACCGACTGTTTCGCAACTGTTTTCGATACCAGCTTTCCAATCTCTTCGATTTCAACTTCGCTAAAGACGCCGTCTCCGTCGCGCAGATGGACGCACTCGATCGCTGGGCGCTGCACCAGACGGCGACCCTACTCCGCGAAACCACCGCCGCTTACGACGCCTACGAATTCCACCGCGTCTACCAACTCTGCAACCAGTTCTGCGCGGTCACGCTTTCGGCTGTCTATCACGACATCCTAAAGGACCGTCTCTATACCCTCGGGACCAACAATCCGCAGCGCCGATCCTCCCAGACCGCGATCCACCACATCTTTCGCACGTTGGTTAAAATTCTTTCGCCAATTTTGACCTTCACGAGCGACGAAGCCTGGTCCTACGCCGTGGCTAATACCGAATACGGCTCGGATTCCGTTCACCTCCAAGACTGGCCCGTTGCCCCAGCCGATTGGACGGACCCCGCGCTCGAAATCGATTTCGCCGCCCTCCTCAAAGTGCGCGCCCAAGTCACCGAGGCGATCGAACCCCTCCGCGCCGCGGGCCAACTCGGCAAATCTCTGGACGCTGCCGTCGCCATCAGCGCCGCGGCCGAGGACGTTACCCTCGCGGTGCTTGAACGTCACCGCAACTTTCTCCCCGAGCTCTTCATTGTTTCCGCCGTATCGATCGCAGCTGCCGCGACCGGCGCGACACTCAACGTGGCTGTCCGCCCCTGCGCCGAACTTGGCCACCGCCGCTGCCCACGCTGCTGGCGCTCGGTCCCGAGCCTAACCGCGACGGAGACTTTCGGCGAAATATGTCCACGTTGCGTTCGGTCACTGATCTCGTAAGTTTAATCACCCCAAAAAACTCCCATGGCCAAAAAAAATAAAAAGCCACAGAAACCTACCGCCAAAACCTCCAAGCCCGCCCCACGGTCCAAGGTGAAAGCGAAGCCGTCCGTCAAACCGAAGGCGCGGCCTCCGGTCAAAGCGGCCACCAAGGTTCCAGTCAAAGTCGTCGCGAAGAAACCGACGAAGACCGTGGCAAAGAAGCTGACGAAGAGCGTGGCAAAGAAGCTGACGAACAGCGTCGCAAAGAAGCCGACAAAGAGCGTCGCAAAACCAGCGCCCGCGCCGGTAACGAAATCTACCACCATGGAAAAACCTTCAAAGAAAAACGCTTTGCGCGATAGCATCCTAAAGCGCAAAGCCACTGCCAAACCCATCGCTTTCAGCTTAGATGAAGTCCGGGCCATCGCCAAAACCGCCGTCGAAAAGGTCGAGACTGAAAAGTCCATCAAGACCGTCGCCGCCAAACCCAACGCCACCAAACAAGCGCTTGCGTTGCAGAAAGCCGCCAAGCCCAGCCACGTCAAGGCCGCGTCCCTCGCCGACATTTTAGGCTTCAACCCCAAGAAGGTGAAATCGATCGAAGCCATCCACGAAGTCGAGGTGCCCGATAAGTTCAAACGCTACTACAAACTCCTGCTCGACCTCCGCCGCCACCTCACCGCCGGCATCGAATTGCACTCGGAGGAAACCCTCAAACGGTCGTCCAAAGACGACGCCGGCGATCTCTCTTCGTATGGCCAACACATGGCCGACGCTGGCACGGATACCTTTGACCGCGACTTCGCCCTCAGCCTCGTTTCGAGCGAACAAGAAGCACTCGGAGAAATTGATGCCGCCATCAAGCGCATCAAAGACGGGAGCTACGGCGTCTGTGAAATCACCCAGCAACCGATCGCCCGAGATCGCCTCCTGGCGGTCCCCTTCACGCGCTACTCCGCCAACGCCCAAAAAGAACTCGAGCGCAACCGCCACCGTTCTCGCACTCAAGCCGGCATCCTCGGCGAAATGGGTGAAGACGGCGCACCGAGCACCAGTAACAGCGATGACGGCGGCAGCGACGAATAAGTCCTGCCCGCAGCCGATTCGGTTTACACCGTATTCTAACCGTGGATAAACCGCCGGTGCAACCGAAGGTGCAAGCGGGCGACGCCCACTTGAAAACCGATCAGCCGCAACCACCAAGGTTGCGGCGGATTTGGGCGTATCGGAAGTTGCTCGTGATCGCGCTGATTGTGCTGATCGCCGACCAACTCTCCAAACAAGCGATCGTCGCCTCGTTACCTTATCCGACCTATGGGGCCGAACACGGTGCGATCACCGTAATTAGCAATTTTTTCTACATCGTGCATGTCGGCAACACCGGCGCGGCGTGGAGCATGTTCAGCGGGCAAAGTTTACTCCTCGCGGTGTTCGCTCTAGTGACATTGATCGCGATCTTCCTTTGGCGCCGTGCGCTCGGTTTGCAGGAATCCAAAAGCCAGATCTGCTTCGGCCTGTTGTGCGGCGGCATCGTAGGGAATGTCATCGACCGCCTCTGCTATGGCCATGTGATCGATTTCATTGACCTACATTTCGGCAGTTACGCTTATCCCAGTTTCAACATCGCCGACTCCGGCATCTGCATCGGCGTGCTGCTCTATCTCTGGCAATCCTTCCGCGAGCCCCACTAACCGAGCACGGTCACCCGTGGCTCAGTGATTACTCGACGTTGGCGATCTGCTCACGGATGCGTTCGAGCTCATTCTTGAGTTCAATCACCGCGCGCGAGATCGTCAGGTCGTTCGCCTTGCTGCCGATGGTATTCACTTCACGGCCGATTTCCTGCAAGATAAACTCCGACTTACGCCCGATTTCCCCGTCTGATTTCAACAGCGCGGAAAACTGCTCAAGATGACTACGTAGCCGTGTGAGCTCCTCGGTGACATCGCAACGATCGGCGAAAAGTGCGATTTCCTTAAGCACGCGCTCATCCTCCAAGTTGAACTCCAGCTCCGCCGCCCGCAGTCTTTGTAGCAGTTGATCCCGGTAGGCGATCGGCACCAAGGGCGCGCGTGCGGCCACGCTTTCGATGTTGCGACGCAAAATTTCTAAACGCCCAAGAAAATCAATTAAGAGCGACTCCCCTTCTTTGGCCCGCATCGCAGCGAAGGCACGCAACGCGATCTCAAGGGTCGACAACACCGTGGCTTGCGCTGTCTCAGTGCTAGGAAAATCATCTGCTTTACGCTGCGCCCGCGCAATTTCCCACAACAGTTCAGCCGTAGGCGTAAACGCGACGCCCTGACGCGATGCAAAACCTGAGAGACGATCCAACACGTTAGCCGCCGCATCTTCGTCCCAAATCTCTTCGGGCGCTCCCGTCGCGCCAGTGAGCTCAATCTGGACATGTATTTTGCCGCGCGCCGCGTAGCGACGCACGCACTCGCCGACCGCTGATTCTAAACTCTCCCAAGCCGGCGGAAGCTTCAGGGTAAGATCGAGGGTCTTACGATTCACCGCACTGACTTGTACCGTGAGCGTGTCACCTAAAAGCACACCAGTCGCCCGGCCGTATCCGGTCATTGATTTCATAAAGAAACGCCGAGGATTTTCGCCACTTGGTTCACATCTTTATCCCCGCGACCGGAGAGATTGATGACCAAAATTTCGTCGGATCGCATCGCCTTGGCGCGCTTCAAACCGTGCACAAAAGCATGAGTGCTCTCGAGTGCCGGAATGATACCTTCGAGCCGTGAAACTAATTGAAACGTCTCCATCACTTCATCGTCGCACGCATAGGCGTAGTCGATGCGCTGGCGGTCCCGATAATACGCGTGCTCGGGTCCGATCGCCGCGTAATCAAGCCCAGCGCTCACCGAGTGCGTAAGTTCGATTTGTCCGTCGGGATCCTGCAAAATGTAAGTCTTCGCGCCCTGTAAAATGCCGAGCTTTCCGCCCTCGAATCGTGCGGCGTGCTCGCCGCGCTTGATGCCTCGTCCACCGGCTTCGACGCCAACCAACCGGACAGACTTATCTTCAAGAAAATCGAAAAAGAACCCGATGGCATTTGAGCCGCCGCCGACGCAGGCAATCATTTCATCCGGCAAGCGACCTTCGCGCGCCAGCAGTTGCGCCTTGGTTTCCTGGCCGATCACGCGATGAAAATCGCGCACCATCATGGGGTACGGATGCGACCCCAGCGCAGAACCCAAAATATAATGAGTGCTGCGGACGTTCGTAACCCAGTCGCGCATCGCTTCGTTCACCGCATCTTTGAGCGTTTTTTGACCTGAAGTCACTGCGCGCACTTCCGCGCCCATGAGACGCATCCGGAAGACGTTTAAGGACTGTCGCTCCATATCGACCGCGCCCATGTAAACCACGCATTCGAGCCCGAATTTCGCGCACACCGCCGCGGTCGCGACGCCGTGTTGACCAGCACCCGTCTCGGCGATGATCCGCTTTTTGCCCATGCGCAATGCAAGCAAGGCCTGACCGAGCGCGTTATTGATTTTATGGGCGCCCGTATGCAGCAGATCTTCGCGTTTGAGATAAATTTTTGCGCCGCCGCAGTGCCGCGTGAGACGCTCGGCGAAGTACAACTCGGTCGGACGACCGGCAAATTCCTTCAGATGGTTTTTGAGTTCGGCCTGAAACGCGGGGTCGAGCCGCGCCTTTTCATAGACCGCGCCCAGGTCCTGCAGCGCGGTCATGAGTGTCTCCGGTACGAAAACTCCACCATAACGACCAAAATGCCCGCCAGCATCCGGCAGGGAAAAACGGTCGATCGGTTCGGCAGCGACTGCAGGAGAAGGCGTGGCGGTCATGGATTTAGTATAAGTTTGCGTGTGGCGGCCTCGGTGGCAAGAGGCGCGCCGCATTTTGGCGCGCATTTAACTCATCAAAAACCGCTAGAACCTAAGCGCTAAAAGCGACGGGGCGAAGCGCCCGGACGGGCCGCCGCGTCACTCGGGTTGCTCGACGCGGGTTTTCAAAAAGGCCAAGACGTCTTGAAATTTCTCCCGATTATTTTCATCGGCCGCGACCAGATGTTCATGCGCTTCTAGCACATCGCGGGCCTTATCCTGTTCACCTTTCGCGGGACCGGAGAGCGCTGTCTCACAATGGCCCAGCGGGGCCGCGACTGCACTGGAGTCTACGGTCAACAGGCGATGGAGACCGAGGTTGCGAATGAGCTCCAGATTCCGGCTCGAGACCCGCGCCAGCACGATGCTGCCGGGAGGCGTGCTTTTGCGCAATTCTAAGGCCACGCCTGCCAGCACGCCCAGAAAGGTACTGTCCATGGTCGTGCATTTCTGGAAATCGATCACGAAGCGTTGCCGGCCTTGGCGAAGCATTTCGCCGACAAAATCGCGCAAGCACGCGCTGTTTTGAAAGCACGCACGTCCTTCAATCCGGACCACAACGGGATCGGAGTACGCATCAACCAGGTACACGGATGGAGTGGTTTCAGGCATGTAATGAATCAGCAGAACGAATAATGAAAAGGCGTGGGCCCACTGGAGTTCAACCTGTGGGCCACATGTTTACCTCAGGCCGATTTCAGGCGAAAGGCAATCGGGCTAATGGCGATTAGTTTTGAGCGACGATCTGGCGCAAGACGTAGGGCAAAATCCCACCGTGTTGGTAATAATCGATTTCGATGGGCGTATCGATGCGGCAACGCACCAGCACGTTCTCAATCGTCCCGTTTTTACGGGTAATTTTTAGCGTGAGGTCTTGTTGCGGCTTGATGCTGCCGTCGAGGCCTACGACGTCGTAAGTCTCGGTGCCATCCAACTTGAGGGTTTGGGCGGTCGTGCCGTCCTTGAATTGCAAAGGCAACACGCCCATGCCGACGAGATTGGAGCGGTGAATGCGTTCAAAACTCTGCGCGACGACGACTTTAACGCCGAGCAAGTTGGTGCCTTTGGCGGCCCAGTCGCGGGACGAACCCGTGCCGTATTCTTGGCCCGCTAAGATGATCAGGGGCGTGCCAGCTTTCTGGTACGCCATGGATGCATCGTAGATGGACGTTTTTACGCCATCGGCGCCGAGCGTATTACCGCCTTCTTCGCCGCCGAGCATGAGATTTTTTATGCGGACGTTGGCAAACGTGCCGCGGGTCATGATGCGGTCGTTGCCTCGACGTGATCCGTAGGAATTGAAATCTTCAAACGTGACGCCGTTATCCAGGAGGAACTTGCCCGCGGGCGAGCTCTTCTTGATCGCGCCGGCCGGAGAGATGTGGTCGGTCGTGACAGAGTCGCCGAAAATACCCAGCGCCCGCGCGCCGGTGATCGGTTTGATCGCGCCCGGGGTGAGCGCGAAGTTCGTAAAGAACGGCGGCTCTTGGATGTAAGTCGATTTGACGTCAAAAGCGTAGACGTTGCCCGCGGTCGAGGGAATTTCATTCCACTTCGGATTTTGTTCGGCGAAGTTCGTGTAAAGCTTGCGGAAAACCTCCGGTTTGAGTGCGGCCTGCATCTGATCGCGCACTTCTTGGAGCGAGGGCCAGATGTCTTTCAGAAACACCGGCACCCCGGATTGATCACGACCGAGCGGCTCCGTCGACAAATCCAAATCTACGCGACCCGCGAGCGCGAAGGCCACGACGAGCGGCGGCGACATCAGGAAGTTGGACTTGATGTTCTGGTGGACGCGGGCCTCGAAGTTGCGGTTGCCCGAGAGCACGGAGGCAGCAACGAGGTCGTTCTTCACAACGGCTTCTTCGATCGGAGCCGAAAGCGGGCCGGAGTTTCCGATACACGTCGTGCAGCCGTAGCCGACCGTCTGGAAACCGAGCTGGTCGAGATAAGGCGCGAGACCGGTCTTTTCCAAATAGTCCGTGACGACACGCGAACCAGGCGCGAGTGAGGATTTGACGAGGGGATTTGCTTTGAGGCCCTTCGCGACAGCCTTCTTCGCGAGCAAGCCGGCCGCGAGCATTACGCTCGGGTTGGAGGTGTTGGTGCAGCTGGTGATGGCAGCGATCAAAACGGAACCGTGGCCGAGCTTCGTGCCACCGACTTCAGCGGATACGGTCGAAAATTCTTCGGCTTTTTTACCAAAGCCGTTTTCTGTGACGGGCTTCGAGAAGGCGCTGATAAACTCCTGCTTCATCTTCGAGAGCTCGATACGATCTTGCGGGCGTTTCGGACCGGCAACGCTCGGCCCCACGCTCGAGAGATCGAGCGCGAGATCCGTGGAATATTCGATTTCGCCTTTTTGCGGAATGCCCCAGAGGCCTTGCGCCTTGTAATAAGCTTCGTAGGTGGCGACTTGTTTTTCATCGCGACCGGTGGCGCGGAGATAATTCGAGCACTCGCCGTCGATGGGGAAAAAGCCCATGGTCGCACCGTATTCAGGCGCCATGTTGGCGATCATGGCGCGATCCACCACGGGGAGCGCGGCCGCACCAGGACCGTAGAACTCGACAAACTTGCCGACAACCTTGGCCTTGCGGAGTTGCTGCGTCAGCGTGAGCGCGAGATCCGTGGCGGTGACGCCTTCTTTTAGCGCGCCCGTGAGATACACGCCGACGACATCGGGCGTGAGAAAATAAACGGGCTGACCCAGCATACCAGCTTCGGCTTCGATGCCACCGACGCCCCAGCCGACGATGCCGAGGCCATTGATCATCGTGGTGTGCGAATCGGTGCCGACGAGCGTGTCGGGATAATACACGCCACCGGCGCTGAGCACACCTTTGGCCAGATACTCGAGATTGACCTGATGGACGATGCCGATGCCGGGCGGCACGACCTTGAACGTGTCAAAGGCCTGCATGCCCCATTTCAAGAATTGGTAACGCTCGCGGTTGCGCGAGAATTCGAGTTCGAGATTCTTGGAGAGCGCATCAGCGCTACCGGCGAAATCGACTTGGACCGAGTGGTCAACGACCAGATCAACGGGCACAAGGGGCTCGATGATCTTGGGGTTTTTACCGAGCTTGGTCACCGCCGAACGCATCGCTGCGAGATCGACCAGCAACGGCACGCCCGTGAAATCCTGCAAGACGATGCGCGCAACCACGAAGGGAATTTCTTCCGTTCGTTCCGCCTTGGCCGTCCAGGTCGCGAGCGCGCGGATGGCGGGCTCGGCGACGCGTTTACCGTCGCAATTACGCAGCAACGATTCCAGCACCAGCCGGATCGAGACCGGCAGTTTCTTCACGTTGAAACCGGCTTTTTCGAGCGCGGGCAACGAGTAGAAAGAATGGCTCTCACCATGGGCGGTGAACTTTTGTAGCGTATTGAAGGGATTCGGCTGGCTCATGGAAAAGGGGCTTTCGATTTCGGAGGCGAAGGGGGTTGCGGCCAAACGAGGCCGCAACGCGGAGGTGTTGCGTGGGTAAATTAGCTCGCGAGAGCGGCTTTAACGGCGGCGAAATTGGGCAAATCTTTAGGCGTGGCCGTCTGCTCAGCGTATTTCACGACCCCGTCTTTACCGATCACAAAGGCCGCCCGCGCGGACGTGTCGCCGATGCCGGCGAGCATCGGGAACAGCACGCCGTAGGCGTGCGTGGTCTCTTTGTTTAAATCCGAAAGCAAGGTGACGCCGATCTTGTTGGTCTTCGCCCAAGCTTCGAGAGTGAAGGGGCTATCGACGCTAATGCCGTAGACCGCTGCGCCGAGTTTCTCGTACTCGCCGAGACCGCTCGTTTGATCGCACATTTCCTGCGTGCACACGCCCGTGTAGGCCAACGGGAAAAACAGCAGCACCGTCTGCTTCACGCCGAAATTAGCGCTCAATTTAACGTCGACGAGACCGTCGGCGTTTTTGGACTTCAGGTTAAAATCAGGGGCTTTGGAACCAACAGCGATAGGCATAGAATGAGTGATTTGGGATTAGGATGAAAACTTCGGGATGAGCTCCCTCCGCTTGTGAACATCCAGCTAGAGCGCCGCGTCGCGTCGCCGCAAACCGTTTTTCCCACGAATACGCGCATTTCTGGTTTTCCAACACCTGCCATTAGAAACGCTCTTGCACGTCCGCCCCTGCGGCGGATTACTTTGCACCCTACGTTATGACCCTGATCGAAGATCTTCAATGGCGCGGCCTCTTGGCCGATTGCACCGACCTAGATGCGCTGACCCAGCGCCTGAGCAAGGGGCCGATCACGTTGTATTGCGGCTTCGACCCGACCGGCGATTCCCTCCATGTCGGCCATCTTGTCCCCCAGCTTACCTTGCGGCGCTTCCAGCTCGCGGGTCACCACCCCATCAGCCTCGCCGGCGGCGCCACCGGCATGATCGGCGACCCCGGCGGCAAATCCGCCGAACGCAACCTGCTCTCCCGCGAGCAACTCGCCTACAATTTCACGCGCATTAAGGCCCAGCTCGAGCGCCTCCTCGACTTCAGCGCCGGCGGCAACCCAGCCCGCATCGTCAACAACGCCGACTGGACCGCCCCCGTCAGCTTCCTCGATTTCCTCCGTGACGTCGGCAAACATTTCTCCCTCGGCAGCATGATCGCCAAGGACAGCGTGAAATCCCGCCTCGGCAGCGAGGCCGGCATCAGTTTTACCGAATTTAGCTACCAACTGCTTCAAGCCAACGATTTTTGCCACCTCCGCCAGGCCCTCGACTGCGAGCTCCAAATCGGCGGTACCGAGCAATGGGGCAATATCACCGCCGGCACCGATCTCATCCGCAAAAAAATCGGGCTACTCGCTTGGGGCCTTACTTTCCCGCTCATTACCAAAGCCGACGGCAGTAAATTCGGCAAAACCGAGGGCGGCGCGGTCTGGCTCGATCCCCAGAAAACCAGCCCATACAAATTCTACCAATTTTTCGTCAATACCGAGGACGCCAAAGTCGGCGAGTATCTCCGCAAATTCACCTTCCTTTCCCGCCCCGAAATCGAAGCCCTCGAAGCCCAACACCTCGCCAACCCCGGCGCCCGCGAAGCCCACCGCGCCCTCGCCCGCGAAGTCACGCGCACCGTCCACGGCCAAGCCGCCCTCGATGCCGCGCTCAAAGCCAGCGCCATTCTCTTCGGCGCCGAAATCGGCGACACCACCGAGACCACGTTCAACGACGTGGTCGGTGAAATCCCCACCACCTCCCTCCCCGCGCTCGCCGAGTGGCAGGCTGGAAAAACCCTCCCGCTGCTCGACGCCCTCGTGCTCACCCAGCTCGCACCATCCAAGGGCCAAGCGCGCAAAGACATCGAAGGCGGCGGCGTCTACGTGAACAACCTCAAGGTCACCGATATCACCCGTGCCCTCGCCCTCGCCGATCTGCTCTTCGGTAAACACGTCCTCCTCCGCAAAGGCAAACGCACCTACGCCGTCATCACCCTCACCTAAATTTATCCCTCCATCCCCATGAAACTCCGCTCCCTCCTTATCGTTTTCACGCTTCTATTCGCGCTCTCCGCCCGCGCCGCCAGCACGGCCGCCGCGCCCCAACTCGGCCTCCAAACCTGGACCTGCCGCAACATGAACTTCGAGCAGGTCGTCGCCTTCGCCACCAAGCACGGCATCACCCAGCTCCAGTTCATCGCCGCCCAACTCAATCCTTCCGCCCCCGCCGAGGAAAACCTTCGCAAAAAGGCCGTCCTCGAGAAAGCCGGTCTCCACGCCTACACCTTCGGCGTCAACGGAACCACCCTCGACAAAGCCACCAACCGCAAGCTCTTCGAATTCGCCAAATTGATGGGCATCAAACTCATCATCGTTGAGCCGAAAGATTTCGCCCAGTGGGACAACCTCGAGCAGTTGGTCAAAGAATACGACATCAAGCTCGCCATTCATAACCACGGCAAAGGGTCCGTCTATGGCGACCCCGCCACCGTGAAAAAAATTCTCGCCGCCCGCGACGCTCGCATCGGCGTGTGCCTCGATGTCGGCTGGGTGACGGCCGCCGGCTTCGACGCCGCCGCGATCTTCCGCGACTACGCCGACCGCGTCTTCGACATCCACTTCAAAGATAAAAAAACCTCCTTAGTTGACGGCAAATCCGTCGCCGTCGACACCGAGCTCGGCCAGGGCGACTCCAACTACGCCGGCCTCTTCGCCGAGATCAAAAAGTCCAAATGGTCCGGCGTCCTCGCGATCGAGACCGACAGCAAAGCCTTCGCCGAAGACCCCAATCGCCTCGTCGCCGAAGCCAAAAATTACTTCGCCAAAAACCTCGGCGCCGCCGCGGCCAAATAAAGCCTAGTCATTTTTCCCTCAAAAAATCCCCGGATGCTTCCGGGGATTTTTTTTTGCCTCCAGAAAATCATCAGGCCGCTGAAAACATCACTTGCCGATGCCCTGCGCGCGGAAACCGAGCGCCCGCAATTTCCCAAGATCCAAAATGTTGCGCCCGTCGAACACGAAGGCCGGCTTGACCATGCCGTCGTAGATTTTGGCGAAATCGAGCGTCTTAAATTCATCCCACTCGGTGACGACCACGATCGCGTGCGCCCCAGCCGCGGCTTCATACGCGCTGCGCGCCACGGATAACCGCGCATTCGCCCCGCCCGCCCCCAACACATCCTGCACGATCTCTGGCGCGGGCACCTTCGGATCGTACACCACGACCTTTGCTTGCTCGCCGAGCAAGCTGCGGCAGACCGCGATCGCCGCCGATTCGCGCGTGTCGTTCGTGTCCTTTTTAAAAGCAAAACCCAGCACCGCGATTTTTTTGTCGGCGACGCTGTTGTAGAGCGCCGAAACGACCCGCGAAGCAAAGCGCTCCTTCTGCCAATCGTTCATCTTCACGACGCTTTCCCAATAAGCAGAAACCTCCGGCAGGCCGAATTTCTCGCAGAGATAAGCCAGATTCAAAATATCTTTTTGGAAACAGGAACCGCCGAAACCCACCGAGGCCTTCAAAAATTTCGACCCGATGCGCGAATCCTTGCCGATCGCATTCGCCACTTCATCGACATCGGCGCCGGTCGCCTCGCACAACGCCGAGATCGAGTTGATCGAAGAAATGCGCTGGGCCAGAAACGCGTTTGCGACAAGTTTAGAGAGCTCAGAGGACCAGAGATTGGTCGTGATAATTTTTTCGCGAGGCACCCAGTTAGCGTACACCTCAACGAGCTTCTGAACGGCCGCATCGCCCTCGGGCGTCCGCTCGCCGCCGATCAACACGCGGTCGGGCTGGATCAAGTCAGCCACTGCCGTGCCCTCGGCCAGAAACTCCGGATTCGACAACACTTGGAATTTTGCGCCCCGCGTATTAGCCGCGAGGATGTCCTTTATCGTCTCTGCAGTCTTCACCGGAATGGTGGATTTCTCGACGATGATTTTGGAACCGTCCGCTACTTCAGCAATCGTGCGCGCCACCGATTCGATGAAACGCAGATCGGCCGCACGGCCGGCGCCCACGCCGTAGGTTTTGGTCGGCGTATTGACCGCGACGAAAATGATGTCGGCCGCTTGGATCGTCTCTTTGACCGCGGTCGAGAAATGTAGGTTTTTTCCCCGACGTTGTTTTACAACGTCATCCAAGCCGGGCTCGTAGATGGGCAAGGTGTCGGAATTCCAGGCCGCAATGCGCGCCGCATTCATATCTACGACCGTCACTTGGATGTGCGGCGCCTTCAGCGCGATCATCGCCATGGTCGGACCACCCACGTAACCAGCGCCAATGCAGCAAATTTTCATAGATAAGAATAGCGAAGTTGCCGGCACCTGTGCCTCAATCCAAGGCCGAAGTTGCCCTGCCACCTCAGCCGCTACGCCCACCCGAGGTGGGAATTGGGCTGATTTAAAGTGGTGCCAGAGGCCGGGATTGAACCGGCGACCAAAGGCTTATGAGTCCTCTGCTCTACCACTGAGCTACTCTGGCTTATTTTCTACTTACTAATGAGATACGTTTTTTTGATTCCTTGTCTTCTACACCTATTTTCTACACCTTAGACTCAAAATTGAGCTAAATTAAGAAAGGATGAGAATTCAATGAGCTGGCAAAAAACAAAAACTCAAAACCTGCTTAGAAATACAGGCAGTGGTAAATATTACGGACGCTGGAAAATTGCAGGCAAGCAAAAATGGAAATGCTTAGGCACGGACGTGTACTCCATCGCCAAATTGCGCCACCTAGACGAATCCTCAAAAATTGAGCGCATGCGCAGTAGCGCAAAGTCCCTTAACTCGGGCGACTGCACCATGGCCGACCTCATTCAGGCCTACCGAGAACAAACCCAAGCCCGGACCGACCTCAAAGAATCCTCTAAAACCTCCAGGGAGACTGCCCTAGGGAAAATCCTTAAAACTTGGCCAGGGTTGCCCAATTTAAAACCCATCCAAGTCACCATTAGCGCCGTTAACGACTGGGTGAGGCGATTTAAAGCCAACGGTACCCAGTTCAGGGCGCCCGGCTCACAAGCCATCCAGATCGGTAATTCCGCCACGAGCGTTAATCGAGCGATTGATACCCTGCGCATCCTCATGGATCTCGCCCTAGCCCGAGGCGCCATAGCGACCAATCCCGTGCTCGTAAAAACGGCCGACGGCGAACGCTTAAAAAAGAAGATTCAGAAGACTCAACTCCAACTTCCAAGCAGCGAGGACCTTCAACGCCTTCTTCAAGCAATCGAACAAAATGGATCACATGGTGGCTGGGGCCAAGAGGCTGCTGATTTTTGCCGGTTCCTCACTTACTCAGGCTGCCGAGTGGGTGAGGTGAAGACCATCACTTGGAGAGACGTGAATTTCGGAAAACTCCAGTTGCATGCCCACGGCTACAAAACGGAGTCATCCAATCGCATCATCCCTCTTTTTCCGGATTTAGAACAGTTGCTGAAAAATATTAAGGCCAGAAGAACTCGTGCAGCTACGTTTACCTTAGATGCCGCAGAAGCACTTTTACCTGCTTCACGCCTATTTCATTTGAGTGAATGCCAAAAGAGCATCACCTCGGCCTGCTTGAAAATCGGCCTTGAGAGAATCACTCACCATGATTTTAGGCACATTTTCGTCACCAGATGCATCGAGTCTGGCGTAGATATTCCCACAATATCCCGATGGGTCGGACATGCCGATGGGGGCGCATTACTCATGAGAACCTATGGCCATTTACGCACTGAGCACAGTCAACAACAGGCCATGAGAGTTAAATTTTAACCCCGATGAAACCCAAAATAGATCACACCAATCAAACGCTTTCAAAATTACTGAAAGAATCCCCGCACTCCAGTCTGACTTGGATTCTAGCCCTAGAGGAAATTGACGCGCTAGAAATCGCAAAATTAGCCGCCACCCTGCATCCACATTTTAAGACCACTGAAAAGTCGATTTTTAAGGCAGCAGAACTGCTAATTTCAACAATACAGCTCATTCCCAAGATTAACGAACTGGCGCTCGATTTTCGCTCACGTGAAGATGATACTCAACCCTATACTCTAGAGCAATATAAACACGAAAAAAACTTCGAAAGTAATCGCCCAATATTCCACAGAATTCGAAAAACACTTCCAACGCGAAAGGCTGAAATTTTAATTAAACAACTGAAATCAGGAAAAGCCTCGCTGACCCCCGAAATTAGGAAAAAGATGGATTATAATTTGAAGTTTAACATGAGCCTGCGACGCGGCAGCGGAAAAGTAACAAACCACAATGTTTCTTAAAAAAAGTTGCGCGTTAAAAAGGACTTTTTGAAGTCAAAGGATGCTTTTTAAAAAAAGTTATAGAGCATCAATGGGCAGGCATTTAACATTTTAATTTTTCGGGCTTACATTTTAAAGACCATGAAATAATAGCACTGCAACTATATGCTATAGTGAGGTGCAATGATCACATCAAAACCAGCTACAGCATACGACAAAAACAATGAGCAAGCCGACCAAATCAGCGAGCTCATTTCAACCTCTAGAGGACCAGCCTTAAGCAGTGCTAGTTCGGTCACCAGGAATTCAGATGATTCCCGACTTTTGTACAATGAAAGCGAAACCCGGCAGATGCTTGCCGGCATTTCTCGCGCGAGCCTGTGGCGACTCGAGAAACGCGGCCTTATCAAATCGATTCGATGGTCTAGGCATAAGTTGTATGCAAAAAATGAGATCAACCGCTTAATTACGGAGGGCATCTAAAAATGCCCACCCTTGTTTCCCATCTTTTCCTAAATATCCGGCGAGGAGGCGACAGCGTATGAGCGCCGCTACCGCGATTGCTCGCTCCAGGAGGCCCGCAGCTCCGTGCCTGCCACAGAAGTCCTCCCGGGCTGTCAAAAGGCCAGCTAGGCCTATTCCTGAGGCTATTGCGAGGGTCCTGACGGCGGAGCTCAAGGCCATGGAATGGGCCTTGATTCAGTTTTTGAGGCACAGCCCGGTCTGCCTGTACCTAAAAACTGAGGTTTCGGAGAGCGCCGCATCGATAACCACGTGGGTGGCCATAACGCCAATCGCCAGCCGGGAGCATCGCCGAAGCACAAGGATGCTATGAATAGGCCCGGAATAACACCCGCGGCGCTCGCCGCAGCCAAAATTCGTGAAGTCGAGCCTGCAGAGGCTTTCGCCGCCACCGGCTACCATGAGCCCGGGATATTGATTCCCTATTTCAACGCTGCTGGCTCTCCGCTCAACGTGAATGGAAAGGTTTACGCCCGGCTGCGCCTGAGCAATTCTTCATCCAGAGCAAAATACCTCTCCCCGGCCAAGTCCGGCTGCCAACTTTATATTCCGGTCGGTTTGAGTGCGTTGCTTGTACCCGGCAGCGCACTCGGAATAGTTGAGGGCGAGTTCAAGGCTATGGCATTGGTCGAGGCCGGGTTCCCCTGCGTTGGGATAGGCGGCATCACATCAGCCTGCCCACGAAATGAGGCTGGCGTGCCTGAATTATTGCCGGCGCTCGCGCATTTGATTACCGAGTTTCGTCCATTCAGGATTATGTTTATTGGGGACTCTGACACCTCACTAATTGCAGACTTTTCCCGTGAAGCCGTAAAACTGGCAAAGCATGCAGGCGCACCTGTTGTTCTTCCTCGCATTCCACTGGACTCTCCCGGCAAAGGCCCGGACGACCTGCGGGAACTTTGGGGTGCTGAGTTTCCTGTCAGATGGCAGGCGATTCTAGACGCACCCGAGATCGTGAACGGCGACACTAAAACCTCTGAGCTTCTCGTGCGCTTGCTCCGCCGCGAGAAGACTGCGCTTCAAAGGCTTAGTGGCGATGCACTGGACAAGGCTCGCGAGCGTATTGTAAACCTTGCCAACGTCGTTAAGGACGACCTGCTGGAATTTGCGAGCATTGAGGAAATCGCAGCCGAGGCGGCCGGCCTTTTGAAGGCGACTTTACGTGAGTCTTTGAACAGTTTGAGCAGCGAGCGCGTAAACGCGTCGGCCATCGGGAAACCAACGAAAGACACGTCACTCATAGTGCTACCAAGTGGTAATGTTTCAATAATCGCGGCGGCGGAACAAATCTTTGGACTCATCGGTGATGTCCACGGGTTATTCATCCGGGGCGGTCGGGTCCATGAGATCGCCACTAGTTCGGGCGAGGATACACGCCGACTTGAACCAGTCTCACCCGCACAGTTTCGCAGCCGCATTGAGGACTTCGGCCGCGTTTTTGTATGGCGGAGAGGTGCGAACGGCGAACTGGTGCTGAAACCTACTATATGCCCAGAAGAAACCGCGCGTGCGCTACTCGAAAGCCTTCCCGCTCGCCACAGACTGCCAAACGTTTCAGCCTTATCCGCGTGCCCAGTGCTCGCGAACATAGTTGACGAGGTCCGCGCCCTAGGACCCGGTTGGCACGCGCTCGGCGGCGGGATCTTTGTGACTGGCGGAGAATTGCCGCCGAGGGTTCCGCTAGATGAATCTGTCGAAAGGCTCACGTCCCTCCTTATGGACTTCGATTTTGCCTCGCCGTCTGACCGCTCGCGGGCTCTGGCGTCACTTGTCGCGCCTGCCCTGCGTTTCGGCTCTTGGCTCGCGAATCCGCTGCCGGTAGACATCGGCGAGGCCGACACCTCGCAATCCGGGAAGACCTATCGCCAGAAGGTCGTTGCCGCCATCTATCGTGAGCGTTGCAACGTCGTCGTTCAGCGCGCAGGAGGCGTCGGCGGGTTCGACGAAAGCCTTTCGCAAAAGCTGATCGACGGCCGACCATTCATCCTACTCGACAATCTGCGCGGCCGCCTCGATTCGCCGTTTTTTGAAGCCATTCTAACAGCTCCTGGCTCAATGCCAGCACGCGTCCCGCACCGGGGCGAGGTGGAGGTCGATCCACGAGGCTTCGTCTTCCAGATTACAAGCAATGGAGTCGAGACAACCCGCGACCTGGCCAACCGCTCCAGCATCGTTCGCATCCGAAAGCAGCCGCGCGGATATGTATTTAAAACCTACCCTGAAGGCGATCTACACGCGCACGTTGTAGCCAACCAGTCATTCTACCTTGGATGCGTTTTCTCGGTAATTAGTGAATGGGCTTTGAAGGGCCAACCTCGCACCAACGAAACCCGCCACGACTTTCGAGAATGGGCGCAGGTTCTAGACTGGATCGTGCAGAACATTTTCAAAGCAGCGCCGTTGCTGGACGGGCATGATGAAGCACGGACGCGAGTCAGCGACCCGCGCCGGATCTGGCTACGCTCCATCTGCATAGCTATACGAGACGCGAACCGCCCCGAAGAACTAGGCGCCGCCCAGCTGGCGGAGTTTGCCAGCGAAAGCGACCTGCTTCCGCCGAACGTGCGACCGGATGCGGAAAATGAAGTAGTTTCACGGGCCATTGGAAAGGTGATGGCTGGAGCCTTTGCCGAATCCGAAAGCATCGAAATCGACGGCTTCACTGTCCAGCGCGCTCGACGTTATTCCGAGACCGCGAGCAAAGAAATCCATGTTTATCGCTTCGGAGTGCCAAAAGCTGACTGAATCCGCCAATCTACGAATGCCGCCAATGCCCATAACTTTAAGAAAACGGGGGTATTTTTCAGATAGTTGTATCCATCGGCGGCATCGGCGGGAGACCGAAACCCAGCCAGATCCGTGGAGGATGAAATTACCGCCAAAGTTGCAAAATCCAGTGCCTCCGAAGGCTATACCCGTGCAATGTGCCGTAAAGATTGCGCATATCGTTGTACCCTTAATGCCAATGGACCAACCCTTCGTTGAGGGCGAACGATACAAAGAAGCGGGAGCAACAGAATGGCCTAGGAGACTTGACCTTTACCGGGCGGATCCTGCGGGCCCGTGGGTGCGCCGGCATGGCGTACTGCTGAAGGCACCAGAAACATGAGCCCAATCTGCACGACCCTGCCTCTTTTTCAGGGCGTTTTTAATGCATAATGGGAAACCGGTTTCACAGCCCTATACATATGAGAACCGCCCAAACGCTGCAGCTGGCGTATCCTCCGCAACATCGCAGGGCGAACAGCCGCCAGATGATCACCTATTATTGATACTCTGGCCGAATCGAGGAACTGGATATCTCCATCATAAATGACAAAGTCTATGCTGAAAAACGTACGAACCATGGCCGTATTCACCCCAGTTTATTACTTAATAAATACTAGCGATTAAAATTCATTAGTTGTTAAATAAATGATACTTAAATACAAATCAGTCCGTCCACCCCACGCCCACCCTCACCCCCAGCCATGGCGCATATACGCTATCTAAATGAAGAAACCCTATTAAGATAAACAGACATATTATTTTTATGTGTGACGTTAATTTGAGAGACATCTAGAATAAAAAAGATCTAATAAATTTGATCATTAAACTTCAATAACCCTAAATTCCGCAGTTGAGGGTTCAAATTTTGAAGGAAAGTGCTCGACTGAGAGGCTATGGCACAGACGAAGACGACGGAGGTGATTCACCCGTTGGGTGAAGGTGATTTTAGTTTTTCGACGCCCGGTGGCCGGGTGCGACTATCGGTAACCAAGGATGCGTTGACGCCGTTTGGGGGCTTGGTGCCGTGGGCAGCCTATATTAAACATATAGGGATCGTGGATAATCTGGCTGCCGATTGTCCGGTGAAGCGAACGAGTCCGAACGCAGCGCCTGTATATGATGTGCTCCAATCGTTCATGTTGACGGCGCTCACGGATGGGCGCCGTTTTTCGCATATTGAGCGGATGCGCGAAGACCCGACGATTCCGGAGTTATTTGGCATGGAAGCGGTCGTCGGAGACGACACGGTGCGGCGTTTCTTCAAGTCGGTCGATCCGGCGCTCGGCGCCGAGTGGATTGCGCGACACGCGAAGCCCATGTGGGGCGCGTTGCCGGAGACGATTGTCCTGGATTGGGATTCGACGGTGCAGCCCAAGTATGGGCATCAGGAAGGAGCCGAAGTCGGCTATAACCCCGGCAAGCCGGGGCGACGGAGTTATCATCCGCTACTCGCGGTCGTCTCCCGCACGCGACTCTGTCCGATTTACAGATTCCGCTCTGGCAACACGGTGAGCGCGACCCAGTGGGAGGAGGCGATGGCGGACGCCGAACGCTGGCTCGGGGAGCGGAAGGTCTCCCTCAACCGCGGCGATCTGGGCTTCGGTCACGATGCCATCATGGCGTGGCACGAGGCGGCGCCCGCTCGACCCAAGTTCCTCTTCAAACTGAAACTGACCACACTCGTCCGCTCGGCCCTGCATCGGCTCAAGGAAAGTGACTGGCAGGGACCTGCGACCCTCGGCGCTTGCCAGATTGCTGAGGCGCGAATCCAACTCACCGGTTGGAAAGCCTCCCGTCGGGTGATCTTTGCGCGGACGCTGCAAGGTGTGGTGCCGGCCGCAGACCGGGCGGACTTTTGGGACCAGCACAAACATGAGTTTGCCGTCTACGTCACCAATCTGCCCGAAGACGTAAACGGCTGGCAGATCCAAGAACTCTACCGGCAGCGTGCCGATACCGAGAACGTGTTCGATGAACTCAAGAACCAGTGGGGCTTCAGTGGGTTTTGCGCCAAGTCGCGGGCGACCACCGAACTCGCCGCCCGCCTCCTCCTCATGGTCTACAATCTGTGGACGCTATTTGTCCGCTTCATCGTGCCGCAAAAACATACCGAGGCAAAACGCGGTCGGCGCTGGTTCCTGCTAATCGCCGCCAGACTCGTCCAATCCGGCCGGCAGAAGGAAGTTCAAGTCTCTATAAGCGGCGGCTGGGCCCAACAATTGCGCGACGGTTATCTCCGCCTCCACGAATGGATCAGGACCACTGCGCCGCAGTTGAAATGTATCGTGCCCGAGCCCCCCTCCCCAACAGGAGGTCCGGCGCAGGCTGGCGCCTAAAATCGCGTTTCAACTGCGGATTTTAGGTTCAAAAAAAGGTGGAGCGCACTGACCCAGCGCGCTTCAACGGCTTTGCTTCCAAACCAGCGCACTGGGG
>CAMDRP010000046.1 GCA_945906965.1 Opitutus sp. GAS368
AGACGCCGCGGCCCGAGCATCGCTTTCTGCGCACCGCTCAAGGCGGGTTCTTCTCGGGTGTGGTCACGCCAACCGCCACCGGCGCGAGCCTGGAACTTCGCCTGCATGATGTGGACGGACGCGTGGTCTACCGGGAGCAGAAGTAAGCCAAAAAGAGGCTGCGCCAACGCGTGGCGTCGTTGAAAATCTACCTAAAGTAGATTGCGAGCTGCCGTGAAAGTCCGGGCGGCAAAATCCTCTCGTAGTCGCCGGCGCGCGTTTATAGCTGGTGCGCTTGGGCCTCTCTGATCACTTCGATACGGCCCAAACAGGGAGGATAGTCGGGTCGAAACGGAAAATCAGGGGCAGGATATAATGGGAATAGGCCGAGATGACGATAACGCCGATGAGATTGAGCGCCAGGCCGACACGGGCCATATCGGCGATGCGGACGCGCCGGCTCGTGAAGACAATGGCATTGGGCGGCGTGGCGACCGGGAGCATGAAGGCCATCGACGCGGAAATCGTAGCAGGGATCATCAGCATGAGCGGATTGATCCCCTCCGCCACGCCCCAAGCGGCGAGCACCGGAAGAAACATGGTCGCGGTGGCAACGTTGGACGTGAGCTCCGTTAGGAAAGTGATGAGCAGGCAAACAAGAGCGAGAATCACGAAAGCCGGCAAATGGCCAAAGTCGCGCAGGGCTTTGGCGAGATGTTCAGAAAGGCCGCTGGAAACAAAGCCGGAAGCCAAGGCGAAGCCGCCGCCAAGCAGCAACAAGATATCCCACGGAACCTTGGCGAAAGTCCCGCCATCGAGCAGCGCGCGGCCGGGTTCGGCGCGAGACGGAATGAAGAAAAGCGAGAGAGCGACGAGCAGCGCGGTGGAACCATCGTCCAACGCGGCCAGCGCGGGATGCAGCCGACTCCAGCCAGGGATGGTGACGACGCCGATGTTGAGATCACTGCGAAAAACCCAAAGCAGAGCCACGGCAGTGAAGAGCGTGCCGATGACTTTTTCCTCGAAGCGCATCGGACCCAGGCCATTGAGTTCAGCCCGGACAACGGAGCGATCAAGCCGGAGCGCGGCATCGCAGCGGCAGAAGACGCGCGCGAGGAGGAACCAAGTGGCGGCCAGCAAGATGGCGGCCAGCGGAGTCGCGTAGAGCATCCACTCGCCGAAGGCGACCGGGGGAGCGGAGGGGAACGTGTCGCGGTAGATTTTTAGGAACGCGAGATTCGTCGGCGTGCCGACGAGCGTGGCGATGCCGCCGATCGAGCAACCGTAGGCGATGGCGAGCATGAGCCCGAGGGCGAGTGGGCGGACCCGCTCGGCACCAAAGGTCTCCTCGAGCTTCAGGATGACCGCCAAGCCAATGGGGAGCATCATCAGCGCGGTGGCGGTGTTGGAAATCCACATCGACAACAGGGAGGTCGCGAGGAGGAAACCGCCCAGAACGGAGGCGGGGCTAGAACCCATGCGGTTGAGCAGGCCGAGGGCGATGCGCTGGTGGAGCCGCCATTGCTCCATCGCGAGCGCGATGAAGAAACCGCCAAGATACAGAACGATGATCTCGTTGAAATAGTTCTGCGGCGTGCGGCGCACATCGCCGAGTCCGAGCAGCGGAAACAGCACGAGCGGCAGCAACGAGGTGACGGCCAACGGCACGGCCTCGGTCATCCACCAGATAGACATGAGCGCCGCGACGGCGGCCATCGCGCCGACGAGCGGACGATCCGCCGGCCCACCCCAGCCCCACAGCAGGAGAGCAAATACGATAAAACCAGAAAAAAGGCCGACAAGGCGGACTCTGGAAACGGCGACGGAGGAGGTCATGGGGTGAAGGGTTGAGCGGACTAAGAAAATTCAAGGCTGGCTTAGAGGCAAGGCGGAGGGGGTGCGCTCGGAAAATAGGGCTTCTCGGCGTCTATTGGCGCGATTTAAAAACTGCCTGAGATCGGTTGCGGGTCCACCGGACCGTGCTTCTCGGCGAGTGGCCCTCGCCGTCGCCGGCCCGCCTTCATCACTTGGCCCGGCGTCGTATGGCCGAGGAGTTTCTCTAAATCTCTGGCCGTCTCGATCAACGCATCCAGATTTACGCCGCACCGGTAGCCGGAAACCTCCAGCGCGTGGATCAGATCCTCCGTGCAGATATTTCCGGTGGCACCTGGCGCATACGGGCAACCGCCAATCCCGGCCAAAGCGGCGTCAAAGTTAATCACACCAGCATCGAGCCCCGCGAAGACGTTGGCTAGGCCGAGTCCCCGCGTGTTGTGAAAATGGAGCGTGAGGTTTGCCTCCGGCGCTGATGAGCGGATGGATCCGACGAGATCGTGCACGAGCGCCGGATAGGCCATGCCCGTCGTGTCGCACAGACTAATCGAACGGATGCCGGCCTCCTCCTGCAGTCGTCGGCACCACAGCTGGATCGTGGCGGCCGGCATCTCCCCTTCGAACGGGCAACCGAAGCTGCACGAGAGCGACGCGGCGACCCGTATGCCCGCCGGTGCGGCGAGAGCGGCGGCCTCCTTGATGGCTTGGAACGAGGCTTCGCTGGACATGCGCAGATTCGCGCGATTGTGGCTCTCGCTGGCCGACATCACGAGGTTCACCTCATCAGCCCGGGCAGCGATAGCCCGCTCCAGGCCGCGGACGTTGGGCACCAAAGCCGCATAGATCACTCCGGGGCGACGGGTGATGCCTTGGAAGACCGCCTCGGCGTCGGCCAGTTGCGGGATGGCGCGGGGCGAAACAAATGAACTGACTTCAATCTTCCTGAGCCCGCTCGCCGCGAGCCGGTCGATGAATTTGATTTTTTCTTTGGTGGGCACGAAGCCGTCCTCGCTTTGCAAACCATCGCGCAGCGCCACCTCCTGCACGTGGATCACTCTTCCCTGCCCACCCCACGGACTCATGCAATGACTCCCTCGGCCTTGAGTTGCGCTTGTTGTTCATCCGTGAAACCGAGGCCTTGAAGAATACCCTGAGTGTGCTCGCCCAATACGGGTGCCGGTGAGCGGATTGCGCCTGGGGTGGAGAGGAGCTTCGGCACAATGCCCGGCACCTCGACGTCGAATCCCTGACGGGTATGTTGTTTGAGAATCATGTCGCGCGCCCGATAGTGCGGGTCCTCCGCGATGTCTGCGATATCGTAGATTCTTCCAGCCGGCACACTGGCCGCACCCATCTGCGCGAGGACTTCGGCGACCGTATGGCGCTCCGTCCAGTCGCCGATCGCCTGGTCGAGTTCGGTGGCCACTTTTACGCGGCCTTGATTGCAGGCAAGGTCGGGACGACGGCCGAGATCATCGCGGCCGATCACGGTCATCAAGCGGGTGAAAATCGCATCCCCGTTGCCGGCGATAAGCACCACGCCATCCGTGCAGCGATAGGCGTTGGAGGGCGCAATTCCGGGCAAGGCGCTCCCGGCGGGCGCACGCACCACCCCGCGCGCACTGTACTCAGGTAGCATGCTTTCCATCGTGTTAAAAACCGACTCGTGCAAGGCCACATCGATGACTTGGCCGGCACCGCCGTTGACCTTGCGGTGGTGCAAAGCCATCAAAACGCCAATAGTGCCGTGCAATGCGGCCAACGTATCCCCGATGGATATGCCGCAGCGCACCGGGATCTGTCCCGGTTGGCCCGTGAGGTGGCGCAGGCCGCCCATCGCTTCCCCGATCGCGCCGAAGCTCGGAAAATCGCGATAGGGCCCCGTTTGCCCATAACCGGAAATCCGCAGCATGATCAGGCCGGGGTTGATGGCTTGGAGCACATCCCAACCCAGCCCCCATCTCTCCATCGTGCCGGGCCGAAAGTTTTCGATCAGCACATCGCACTCGCCGATGAGTCGCCGGGCGATTTCCTGGCCCTGGGCCGTCCGCACGTCGAGGGCGAGCGATTGCTTGTTGCGCGACTGCACCTGCCACCACAGAGACGTCCCGCCTTCAATGATCCGCCATTGCCGGAGAGGGTCGCCGTTAACCGGAGGCTCTATTTTGATAACCTCGGCCCCGAATTCGCCTAAAGTTTTACCGACGAAAGGGCCCGCAATCAATTGCCCCATTTCCACGACTCGGACCCCTGCGAGAGCCTGAGTTTGAAGCGGCGCGGGAGACTGGGGAAATGGGGGGAGCGAGGGGACCTCAGTGTTGATAGGGTGATTCAAAGCAGGGAAAATATGAGAAAAGATCGTGGGATAACGCGGAGTTTTTGAGTCTGAGTTCGGGTCCGACGCATTGAGACGCAGGCGACGTGTTTCTGGGTTATCGCCTCCAAGAAAAAAGTGGCGCAGGACTAGCAGAATCCCTTTCGAGCGATCGCGGTCAGGCAAGCAAGCCACTCACCATCAGCTTTTTGCCTTTTCGCTACCCACTGATTCGATTACCGCTGATGGTATGAATGCCGAAGCGGCGAGTGGCTTCGAGGAGCCTAGGCTTCCGGCTCCTCATTATTAGGCCGATGATTATTTACTGGGCACGCTCGGGCGCAAACAAGGCCTTGCTCGTTCTCGCCCACGCGGAAAACCTCGTTTAGTTTTTCTGCCACCCCTTCCCCGATGCGCTCACTCCTCCGCTCCGCCCTGTTCCTCTTCCTCGCCCTCACCGCGGCCCGCGCCGCCGACTCCACGGCGCCGCGCCTCGAACTCCGCGACGGCGACCGCGTCGTTTTCCTCGGCGACACCCTGATCGAGCGCGAACAATACCACGGCTGGATCGAGCTCATGCTCACCGCCCGCGCCGCCGATCGCAACGTCACCTTCCGCAACCTCGGCTGGAGCGCCGACACCCCCGCCGGCACCTCCCGCACCGGGCTCAGCCTCATGCAAGCCGGCCGCGAGCCCGCCGACGAGGGTTGGACCCAGCTCCAACAACAAATCACCGACGCCCGCCCGACTGTCATCTTCGTCGGCTACGGCATGGCCAACTCCTTCGACGGTCTCGCCGGCACCGAGAAATTCCGTACCGATTACAACCGCCTCCTCGACACCCTCGCGAAACTCGCCCCGACCGCGCGCCTGGTCCTGCTCAGCCCGGCACCTCACTTAACTCTCCGTGCGGCCAACTCCACCGCCGCCGCGCACAACGCCACCCTCGCGCGCCTCTCCGCCTCTCTTGGCGAAATCGCCGCCACGCGCCATCTGCCGTTCTTCTCGCTCTTCGACGCACTCACTCCACCCGCCACGGGCGGTGCCGCGCTCACCGACAACGGCATCCATCTCAACGCCGCCGGCTACCGCCGCGCCGCCTTCGCCCTCGAGGATTTTCTCTTCGGCGCCGAGCACGCCGCCGGTCCCGCCGGCGCGTGGCGCACCAGCGCCGCCGCTGAGCCACTCCGCCAAGCCATCCTCCGCAAAAACGAGTGGTTCTTCCACCGCTCCCGCCCCGCCAACATGGCCTACATTTTCGGCTTCCGCAAAAAAGAGCAGGGCCAAAACGCCGTCGAGGTCCTCAAGTTCGATAGCTTCATCGCCGCCGAAGAAGCCCGCATCGCCCGCCTGCGCACCTTAGATCCCACCGTAGTCACCGCTGTACCAGAAATTCCCCTACGCGTCGGTAACCTCATCGCCAAATCCACGCCGCAGCCGATCCCGTCGTTCACCGTCGACGAGGCCCTAGAGGTCACGCTCTGGGCCGAAAATCCCCTGCTCAATAAACCGATCCAGATGAACTTCGACCCACAAGGTCGCCTCTGGGTCGCTAGCTCCGAAGTTTATCCGCAGATTGAGCCCGGCCAGGCTGCCACCGATAAAATCATCATCCTTGAAGATACCACCGGCGCGGGCCGCGCCGATAAAGCCACGGTCTTCGCCGACGGCTTACTTATCCCCACCGGGCTCGCCCCCGGCGATGGCGGGGTCTACGTCGCGCAGAGCACCGAACTCCTCCACCTGCGCGACACCGACGGCGACGGCAAAGCCGACCAGCGCCGCATCGTCCTCAGCGGCTTCGGCACCGAGGACACGCACCACAACGTCCACACGCTCCGCTGGGGCCCCGACGGCCGTCTCTATTTCGCCCAATCCGTTTACACGCGCACGCAGACGGAGACACCCCACGGCGTCGTGCGCCTCTCGGCCGGCGGTATTTTCCGTTTCGATCCGCGGGATAACCGCTTGGAAATTCTCTACCGCGGCTGGGTCAACGCCTGGGGCCACCAGTTTGATCCCTTCGGCCAATCTTTCGTCACCGACGGCGCCGGTTACCAGGGCATCAGCTGGGCGATTCCCGGCGCGACTTACTTCACGCTCGCTCCTGCCCGCCGCCAACTCGCAAGCATCAGCCCCGGCAACTACCCGAAATTCTCCGGTCTCGAAATCATGCACAGCGCGCACTTTCCCGCCGACTGGCAGGGCGACTTTATCACCGCCGATTTCCGCGCTCACCGCGTCGTACGCTTCAAAGCCTCCGACCAAGGTTCCGCCTACGTCACGCGCGAATTACCCGACCTGATGCGCTCCACGGATTCCAGTTTCCGCCCGCTCGACGCCAAGCTCGGGCCGGACGGCGCGCTTTACCTCGCCGATTGGAGCAACCCGATCATCCAACACGGCGAAGTTGATTTCCGCGACACCCGCCGCGACAAAGTCCACGGCCGCATCTGGCGCATCACCGCCAAAGGCCGCGCGCTCCTGCCGCGTCGCGATTTCACCCAACTCGAAAATTCCGCGCTCCTCGACGCCCTCCTCTCGGCCAACAGCTACGACCAAGCGATGGCCAAGCGCGTCCTTACCGAGCGCGGCGCCACCCGCGTCGCCGCCGATCTCACCGCGTGGACCGCCCGCCAGACCGAGCCCCTCGCCCGCTTCCAAGCTCTCTGGATGCACGAAGCCCTTAACCTCGCCTCGCCCGCCCTCCTCGCGGAACAACTCACCACCACCGACGCCAACCGCCGCGCCGCCGCCATCCGCGCGCTGCCCGTCGCCGACTCGCTCGCGCCGCTCACCCAACTCATCGCCGATGAAAACCCCCGCGTGCGTCTCGCCGCCGTCCGCGCTCTCGGCCGCCTCGGCACCGCCCGCGCCGCCGATCTCGCCCTCTCTGTCCTCGATCGCCCGATGGACCCGTTTCTCGACCACGCGCTCTGGCTTACGCTGAACGAACTCGCCACCCCTTGGCTCGCCGCCGTGCGCGATGGCTCATGGAGTTTCCAAAACCGCGAAGCCCAACTCGCCTTCGGCTTGAAAGCCGTCGAGCCCGCCCTCGCCGGCGACGTCCTCGCTCAACTCCTCGCCACCCGCCCGCTCCCCCGCGACGGCTCCGGCCCGTGGATCGAGTTGATCGCCTCCGCCGGCAGTCCGCGCGAGCAACGTCTGCTCTTCGACGCGCTCCTCGCCGGCACCTTCGACGCGCCCGCCTCGACCCGCGCCTTCGCTGCGCTCAACGACGCCGCCCGTCTGCGCAAAATTCTTCCCGCCGGCGAACTCGCCCCGCTCGCCGCGCTCCTCGCCGCCCCTGCGACCCGCGCCGGTGCGCTGCCTCTCGTCGGCGCCTGGAAACTCCCGGCGCTCGCCCCGGCGCTCGTCACTTTGGTAGAAGCGCCCGCCACGTCGCCCGCCGAGCGCGCCGCCGCCTTCAACTCACTTCGCGAGGTCGGTGGCGCGCCCGTCATCGCCGAACTTCGCCGCCTCGCCCGCACGGCCGCCTCGCCGCTCATCCGCCGCGAAGCCGTCGTCGCGCTCGCCGGCACCGATCTCGCGAACGCGTTGCCCGACGTCATGACCGTCCTCGCCGCCACCACCGTCGAAGCCGAAGCCACGAATCTCTGGCGCGAACTTCTCGCCATCCGCGGCGCTAGCGGTCGCCTCGCCCTCGAAGTTCCCCAAGCCAAACTCCCCGTCGAAGTCGCCCGCGCTGGCCTCCGCCCCGCGCGCGAAGGCGGCCAAAATCAAAACCTCGTCCAAGCCCTCATCAAAGCCGCCGGCCTCACGTTCTCCGAGGTGCAGCTCACCGCCGCCGAACTCCGGGGCCTCGGCCGCCAAGCGCTCGCCACCGGCAACGCCGCCCGCGGCGAACGCATTTATCGCCGCGCCGAACTCGCCTGCGTCGCTTGTCACGCGATCGGCGGCGCCGGCGCCCCCATCGGACCCGACCTCACCAGCATCGGCGCCAGCGCGCCCACCGATTACCTCGTCGAATCGATCCTCTACCCGAGCGCCAAGATCAAAGAAGGCTACCACGCCGTCGTTCTCTCCACCAAGGACGGCCGCGAGCTTAGCGGCATGATCGCCCGCGAGAACGCCACCGAGGTCATCCTCCGCGACGCCGCCAACCAAGAAATCTCCGTCGCCACCCAAAATATCGCCAAGCGCGCGAGCTCCGGCTCGCTCATGCCCGCCGGCTTGATCGACAGCCTGCTACCCGAAGAGCGGCTCGATCTCATCAGCTTTCTCGCCCAACTCGGGCGCCCCGGCGCTTACGACGCCGCGCAAGGTGGGGTCGCCCGTCTCTGGCACCTCTACATGATCGGCGCCGGCAACGAACCCATCGGCATTGAGCCCGTCATTCGCGGCGACGCGAAACTCGCCGACTGGATCCCCACGCTGTCGCTCGTGAGCGGCGTCCTGCCACGCGACCTCATCGCCGCGCCGTATCCCTCGTTTCTCAACTCGCGCGGGCTCTTCGCCGCCACGCGCTTCGAATCCGCGAAAGGCGGCCTGGTCACCTTCACGCTCGCCGGCCCCGCGAAAGCCGCGTGGCTCAACGGCACGTTGCTCCAACCCGGCGACACGTTCACCGTCACCGCCCAAGCCGGCGCCAACGTCCTCGTCCTCCAGCTGAGCGAAAAAAATCTCCCCGCCGAACTCAGCCTGCGCTCCCGCGACGTGACGTTTCTCACGAATTGATCCCTCGCCATGCAATCAACCCTCGCCGGCCTCATCGCCCTCACTGCGATGACCCTCTGCACCGCCGCCGAGCGTTTCATCTCTGTGCGCCCTGGCTACCAGATTGTTAAAAACCAACTCGCCGCCGCGCGCTTCCCCATCGCCGTCTAGAAATTCGCTCTCGCCAGGCCCCGCCGACCCCGCGCTCACCGCCACGTGGTTCGCTGCGCGCGCCCCGCCGAGATCACCGCGCCCTCGCACGCCAACGACCACCCCGCGGCAATTGGCAAAACGGCCAAGCCCTCTACTACGGCGCCTCGACGTGTTTGGTTTGCCACGCCGTGCGTCGAGACCGCGCCCGAGATCATCATCACCGAATCCTTCGATCATCCGCCGCACGCATGATCTTTTTCGTTTATTTTGACTGTTTCGTTTATTTCGTTTGATTGGAGTGCCGATAAGATACTCAACATCGTTAAACCATGAAACTCGCCGACACCACTTCCACGTTCGACTGCCTCCCGTCCGACGAAGATCGGAATGTTGCCCGCGAAACCAGCCGTTTGCTCGCCCCGCTGCTCAAGCAGCAGCGCAGCCTGAGCGTGAACATCCACGGTGCCCGGGGTAAGAGCGAGACCGCCACGCTGCCCCCGATGGCCGTTCGTTTGCTCGTCGATCTTCTCTCCGAGATGGCCAAGGGCAATACCGTCACCCTCATCCCCGTTCATGCCGAATTAACCACCCAGGAGGCGGCCAACCTCCTCAACGTTTCCCGCCCGTTCGTCGTCTCGCTCATCAAGGCTAAAAAACTCGTCGCCCGCAAAGTTGGCACCCATCGCCGCATCCGCTTTGCCGATTTGCAGGCTTACAAGGCCGCCCTAAATGCGGATCGCAAGCACGCCCTCGACGCCCTCGCCCAGCAGGCGCAAGAGCTCCACCTAGGCTACTAGCGCCCACCTCACTCTCGCCCCCTCGTATGTCCGGATACACCGCTCTCTACGACGCCTGCGTGCTCTATCCGGCTCCCCTGCGCGACCTGCTGCTCCAGCTGGCGCTTACCGGCCTGTTTCGTGCCCGCTGGAGCGCCACCATTCATGACGAGTGGACGCGTAACGTCCTGCTCGACCGCCCCGACCTCACCGCCGCCCAACTCCAACACACCCGTGCCTTGATGGATGCCGCTGTTCCCGATGCCTTGGTTGTAGGCTACGAAAAACTCATCCCATCCCTCACGCTGCCAGATCCCGATGACCGCCATGTCCTCGCCGCCGCCCTGCGTGGCCGCTGCGATGTCATCGTCACTTATAACTTGAAGGATTTCCCCGCCGAAATCCTCAGCGCAGACGACATCGAGGCCCAGCACCCCGACGAGTTTATCGGCCATCTGTTGACCTTCGCCCTGAGGCCGTTTGCTGGGCAGCGAAATCCTGCCGGCACCGCCTCAAAAATCCTCCCGTTTTAGTGGAGGATTACATTCTCACCCTGGCTGCGCAAAGACTACCCGAAACCGCCCGTTTTCTCCACGCCCACCGGGCACTCATTTAACCATCCGCCCCACGCATGACGCGCGACGAAATCAAATCCCTCCTTCAGTCCCGCCATGAACGCGGCCGTTGGCTCACCCTCCTTCACGACCTGCTGCCCCTTCTCCTCGTCGCCCTCCCCCTCGCCGCCGCCGAACCCCTCGTCCTCAACGTCTGGCCCGCCACTCCGCCCGGCGACACCGCCACACTGCCGCCCGAGGCCGATCTCACCAAGGACTCCGACAAACTCATCGCCGGTCGCCGCATCATCAAACTCGGCAACGTCACCACGCCCCAACTCGCCGTTTACCGACCCGCACCCGAAAAAGCCAACGGCACTAGCGTCATCATCTGCCCTGGCGGCGGTTTTAACATCCTCGCCTACGATCTGGAAGGCACCGAAGTCGCCGCATGGCTCAATTCGCTCGGCGTCACCGGCATCGTGCTCAAATACCGCGTGCCGTCCCGCGACCCGAAGCAAGCTTGGCTCGCGCCCGTGCAAGATGCGCAACGCGCCGTGAGTCTCGTCCGCGCCCACGCCGCCGAGTGGGGCCTCGATCCGCAGCGCGTTGGCATCCTCGGCTTTAGCGCCGGCGGTACGACCGCGGCTTATACATCGCTGTTTTTAAACGACCGCCGCTACGGCGCCCTCGATAACGCCGACCAGCAACCGTGCCGCCCGGATTTCACGGTGTTGATTTACACCGGCGGATTTTTTGAGCGCTACCCGGCCGCGATGACCAATCAAATCACCTTCACCAAAGAAGCGCCGCCCATGTTTCTTGTGCACGCTTTCGATGATGGCGTCTCGGTCGAAAACAGTCTGCACGTCGCCACGCAGTTAAAAAAAGCGGGCGGCTCCGCGGAGCTGCACGTGTACGACACGGGCGGACACGGCTACGGCTTGCGGCCCGTCGCCGAAAAACCCGTCACGCAATGGCCCGCTCGGGCCGAAGCGTGGCTCGCGCGGCGCGGTTGGTTGCAGCGCAAACCCTGACGTGGGGGCGAAAAAATCAACCGTGTTATTTTAAGGATCGAGTGGCGTCGTGGGAAATTGCACGGGGGGCCGCTTGGTCATGCGCTTGACGGGATTGGGGTAGTGGCGGGATTTCCATTGCTCGTGGAGCGCGAGCAACGCCGCGACTTTCTCGGGGTTTTGAGCCGCGAGGTCGCGGTCTTCGCCGAGGTCTTCGAGCGGGCGATAAAGCCGGGGTTTCGGCTCCCAGAAGCGGTGCACGAGTTTCCATTCGCCGTCGAGGACGGCGGCGTTTTGTTGATTCTCCCAGTGGAGGGCGGCGCGACGGGTAAAGGTCTCGCCCCGCAACAGCGGCAAGAGCGATTGGCCGTGAATCTCATGTCCCGGGGCGGGCGTCACGCCAGCGGCGTCGAGCAGGGTGGGTAAAATATCCATCGTGATGGCGGAGCCGTGACGCACGGTGCCGGCAGGGATTTTTCCGGGCCAACGCGCGAGGAAGGGCACGCGCAGGCCGCCTTCGGTGGTGCCAAATTTATAGCCGCGGTGCGGGCCGTTGGAAAAATCGGCGCCTTCGGGGCCGTAGGAGTTGAGTTCGGCGGTGGGGCCGTTGTCGGACATGAAAACGACGAGGGTGTTTTCGGCGAGATGGAGCTCGTCGAGGGCGGCGAAGATGCGACCGAGAGCGGTGTCGAGGTGTTCGACCATGGCCGCGTAGATCGCAAACAGGCCGCGATCGGGGAAGCGTTTGCGGTACTTGGAAACGAGTTCAAACGGCGCTTCGAGCGGGTAATGCGGGGCGTTGAAGGCGAGGTAATGGAAAAAGGGTTTCGCCTCGGCGGCATCGCGCCGGAGGCTAGCGATGGCGCGGGTGGCGAGTTCGTCGGTGTAATAACCGGGGACTGTGATGGGGGTCTCGTTGTGGTAAGTCTCGCGGGCGTGCCAAAACGTGGGCGTGCCGATAAGTGAGCCCCAGAATTCGTCAAAACCGTGCGTGCGCGGCCAGTTTTCTTTGTAAAAGCCGAGATGCCATTTGCCGATAAGGGTGCTCCGGTAGCCGGCGGGGCGGAGCGCCTCGGGGAGCGTGATCGCGGCCTGATCGAGCGCCAAGATCGGGACGTTACCCCGAGCGTCAGGGCTGGCGAGTTCGGGCACGCCGACGCTGTGGGGGTAACGTCCCGTGAGCAGCGCCGCGCGCGTGGGCGAGCACATGGGCGCGGAGGAGCGGAAATGCGTGAGTTTCACGCCTTGTTGCGCGAGTCGGTCGAGTTGCGGGGTGTCGATCCGCGATCCATCGTGGCCCAGATCCGCCCAACCCAGATCGTCGACGAGGATGACGATGAAATTAGGGGCGCGTTCAGCGGCGACCGCCGCCGCCCACAACGTAGAGCCCATAAAAATACCACGAAGCAATGAAGTGAAGCGCATGTTGAGAAGAGGTGAGAAAAGATTCTGGCGATTTTCTGGCCGACTCCAGCCTCGACTCCGCGTAGCCCTAAAATTCCGCCGTGACGCCGCGTCGGCCAAAGCCTAACACGCATCCCATGTCCCTCGCCTTATCTCTGTCTGATGGCGGTCGTTTTCCCTCAGTCGGTCTCGGGATGTGGAAAATGCCGAAGCCCGAACTTCCTGGGCTCGTGCGCGAGGCGATCCGTCTCGGTTACCGCCATCTCGATTGCGCGTGCGATTACGGCAACGAGCCGGAGGTCGGCGCGGGTTTGAGCGCGGCGTTGCGGGACGGGCTTTGTCGGCGCGACGAACTTTGGGTGACCTCCAAACTCTGGAACACCTACCACGAGCCCAAACACGTGCGCGCCGCTTGCGAACGCTCTTTGCGCGACCTCAAGCTCGAGGTGCTCGATCTGTACTTGGTGCATTTTCCCATCGCGCTTGCGTACGTGCCCTTCGACGTGCGTTACCCGCCAGAGTGGTTCCACGATCCCAAGGCCGCCCAGCCCGCGATGAAGCCCATCGCCGTACCCTACGCCGATACCTGGGGCGCCATGGAAGAACTCCAACGCGCCGGTCTCGTGAAGCGCATCGGCGCGTGCAATCTCAACATCTCCGCGCTGCGCGACCTCCTTGCCTCATGCTCGATTCGTCCCGCCGTGCACCAGATCGAGTTGCACCCGTACCTCGCGCAGCCGCGCCAACTGCGTTACTGCGCGCAGGAAAATATCGCCGTCACGGCTTTTTCGCCGCTCGGCGCCCCGTCGTATTTACCGCTCGGGATGGCCAAGCCCGCGGAAAACGTCCTCGCCGATCCCGTGCTCACGCGCATCGCCACGGCCCACGGCCGCACCCCCGCGCAGATCGCGCTGCGCTGGGGCGTGCAACGCGGCTGCGCGGTCATCCCGAAAACGGCGTCCCCCGTGCGGCTCGCGGAAAATCTCGCGCTCTTTGATTTCACACTCAGCGCCGCCGATATGACCGCGATCGACGGCCTCGACCGCCACCGCCGCTTCAACGATCCGGGTCACTTCGGCGAAAAAGCGTTTAACACTTTTTTACCGATCTTCGATTAACGGCCACCGTTGAGCCGCGACTTTAATCTAGCTCAAACCGACGGTTGACCTCGCGTTGCTCCCCTCAACTTTAATCTCATGCCCCCGATCCCGACCCCTACCCGTACCCGTACCTCGCCCGCTATGTTGCTCAATCCCCGCCGCGAATTTTTGAAGTCCGGCGCTCAGTTCGCTGCCGTCTCCGCTCTGGCCGGCGTGACCTTGCCCCACGTCCACGCGCAAGGCACCGACACGATCCAGGTCGCCCTGATCGGCTGCGGCGGTCGCGGCGCCGGCGCGGCGTCCAACGCCCTCTCCGTCAACACCGGTCCCGTGAAACTCGTCGCCATGGCCGATGTGTTCGCGCCGCGCCTCAAAACGGCCTACGATGCGTTGAAACGCCGACACGCCGCCAGCGTCGACGTCCCCGAAGACCGCAAGTTCATCGGCTTCGACGCGTACAAGCACGCCATGGACTGCCTGCGGCCCGGCGACATCGCCATCTTCACCACGCCCCTCGCGTTTCGTTGGGTGCATTTCGCCTACGCGATCGAGAAAAAGCTCAACGTGTTCATGGAAAAGCCGCTCACCGCCGACGGCCCAACCTCGCGCCGGATGATCGACCTCGCCGCGCAAGCCACCGCGAAAAACCTCAAAGTCGGCGTCGGCCTCATGTCGCGCCACAGCCGCGCGATGCAAGAGCTCCACCAACGCATCAGTGACGGCCAGATTGGCGATGTCATCCTCATGCGCGGTTACCGCATGGCCGGCCCGCTCGCCTCCGCCTTCTCCGAAGCCAATCCCGGCCCGCTCACCGACCTCATGTATCAGATCAAGCGCTTCCACAGCTTCATCTGGTTGAGCGGCGGTTGTTACAGCGATTTCTACATCCACCACATCGATCACCTCTGCTGGATGAAAAACGCCTGGCCCGTCAAAGCCCAGGCGCTCGGCGGCCGCCACTACCGACAAAGCCCTAAGGGCGAGCGCTACATCGATCAAAATTTCGATTCCTACGCCGTCGAATACACCTTTGCCGATGGCGGCAAAATGCTAATGGACGGGCGCTGCGTCACCGGCTGCAACGATATGTATTTCAGCCACGTCCAAGGCAGCAAAGGCATGGCCGTCGCCGCCAAACACGGCGACTGCGGTCTACCGTCCTCGATTTATTCCGGTCAGCTCCCGGTGCCGGAGCGCATGCTGTGGACCTCCGAGGTCGCACCCGCTGAGCGCGATCCTTACCAAAATGAGTGGAACGCCCTCACGCACGCCATCCGCCACGACACGCCGTTTAACGAAGTGAAACGCGGCGTCGAAGCCAGCGTGGCCACCTCGATGGGCCGCTTCGCCGCGCACACCGGCCAAGAGATCACTTGGGATGCGTTTTTTAACAGCACCGTCGAGCTCGCGCCCGACGTCGACAAACTCACCCTCGACAGCGCCTCGCCGCTCATGCCCGACGCACAGGGGATTTATCCGATTCCCGAGCCCGGCCGGAAACGCGACCGCGAATACTAAGCCGACCGCACCTAACTCTAGTCCTCCTTAAATTACCCCCATATGAATCTCCCCCAACCCAACCGCCGCGCATTTCTCAAAACCTCGGCCGTTTTGTTTTCCGCCCCGCTGATTTTACCCAGCCGCGTCTGGTCCGCCGAGAGCGCCCCGAGCAAGCGCCTCACCGTCGGCTGCATCGGCATGGGCAAACAAATGGGCGGCCTGCTCGGCAGCTGTCTTAACCGCGACGATGTTGAAGTCCTCGCGGTGTGCGACGTCGACACGACCCGCCGCGAACACGCCAAAAAGCGCGTCGACACCGCCTACACCGCCAAAGCCGGCGCCGACTATAAAGGCTGTGCCGCGTACAACGATTTCCGCGAAGTCGTCGCGCGCAAAGACATCGATCTGGTCATCATCGCCACACCCGATCATTGGCACGCTTACATCGCCATCGCCGCCGTCCGCGCCGGCAAAGACGTGTATTGTGAAAAGCCGCTCACCTACAATGTCCACGAAGCCGTCGAGCTCGTGAAAGAAGTGCGCAAGGCCGACCGCGTTTTCCAAGTCGGCTCTCAACAACGCTCGTCGAAAGAATTCCGTATCGCCGCCGAGCTCGTGCGCAACGGCGTCCTCGGTCGCGTCGATGCCATCCATGTTTCCTTCGGCGATCCCGCCAAGCCGTACACGTTACCCGCCGAACCGATGGAACCTGGCCTCGACTGGGATCGTTGGTGCGGCCCCGGCCCACTCGTCGCTTACAACCCCTCGCTCAGCCCGCGCGGCATCCATAATAATTATCCCGACTGGCGCCTCACTTGGGAATTTGGCGGCGGCATGATCACCGACTGGGGCGCGCACCACATCGACATCTCCCAATGGGCGCTCAACGCCGATGCCAGCGGTCCCGTCGAAGTCCGCGCCCCGCAAAACTGGGCCACCGCCAAACGCGGCGCGCAACTCGTCTACGCCGACGGCACCGTGCTCACGCACGTCCGCGGCAAGGGCGTCTCCTTCTACGGCACCGAAGGCGTCTGCCACGTGAACCGCGGCAAATTCGAGCTCATCATGGAAGGCAAGACGGTCCATAAATTCTGGGACAAAGAAACCGACAAGGGCACGTCGATGGAACGCGAAGTCACCCTCACCGAACGCGAGTACCTAGCGAATGCGAAAGTGAAACTCTACAACAGTAAGAGCCACTTTGAGGATTTCATCACCTGCGTGCGGTCGCGCCAACGCCCGATCTGCGACGTCGAGATCGGCGCCCGCAGCGCGATCGCCTGTCACGTGATGAATTTCGCCTACCACTACGGCGCCAATGCCAAGTGGAATCCCGCGAAAAATAAATTCGCCAGCGGCGGTAGTTCGAAGTGGCTCACGCGCGACCACTATCGCGGCGGCTGGAGCGTCTGATGCAACTGCCGAGCGGTCAGCGGAATCGCCGACCCAGTGCGAGCAAAGCAAAATCGCTCTGCTCGCACCCGCGCCACGACGTGCTTGGAAACTGAACGTGGTCGAAAGCGTGTAAGCACACGGTTGATTTTCCATGGGTCGCACCCGGACCCGGGACCCCAACCGGAATCGAGCCGGCAACATTGCAGCCGGGTTTGATCCGCAGCCGAGAAATAGGGAGGTGGATCGCGCCGGATAAGATCAGCCCCCCGCCGGATCAATCCTGCAGGAGGCTAGTGCAACTTAGTCTGGAGGATAGTGAAACGCTCGAGATCCGCGACTCATCTATATCAACCTCATCAGCGTTATCGTGATTTTTCTTCCGAGCGCGGCGGTTTGGAAAAGAAATTTGTCTGAGCGGTACCCATAGTTGCCTTCCACCTCTCCTGCGATCTATCAAAAAGCCCAACGGATTGCCGCGTTGCCCTTCGACCCATGAAAACCCTTCGTCTCGCCACCCTCGCCACTCTGTGCGCCACCGCCTCTGCCGCTGACACCCTCACGACGCGCAATCCCAACCCCTCCGCGCCCGCTACCTCCGTCGGCACCACCTTTGACGCCGCGAAAGAACTTCCGCGCTTTCTTCCCGTCGAGCCCGCCGCTGCCCTCGCCACGTGGAAAGTGAAACCTGGCTTCAAACTCCAGCTCGCCGCCCACGAGCCCCAGGTCCGCGATCCCATCGCCATCACCTTCGACGAAAATGGCCGCATGTTCGCCTGCGAGATGATCGATTATTCCGAACGTCGCGACGCCACGCCGCACCTCGGACGTATCTCGATGCTCGAGGACAAAGACGGCGACGGTGTCTACGAAACCAGTACGGTTTTCGCCGACGATCTTCCTCTGCCCACGGGTCTGATTTGGGCCAACGGTGGACTCTTCGTCGCCGCCACGCCGAACATCTGGCGCCTCGAAGACCGCGACGGCGACGGCCGCGCCGAGGTACGCGAAGTGGCGTTCACCGGTTTCGGCACGGGCCTGAAGGCCCTCAACGTTCAAGCCATGCTCAACAGCTTCGTCTGGGGCCAAGACAACCGCGTCCACCTCCAAGGCGGCCTCGGCAACCGGGGCGTCATCAGCAGTCCCAAACGCCCCGATCTCCCTGGCGAAGAACTCGCCGCCCGCGATTTTTGGTTCGACCCGCGCACGTACGCCTTCGGCTTCGAAGCCGGCGGCGCCCAGTACGGCATGAGCCTCGACAACTACGGCCGCAAATTTGCCTGCTCCAACTCCGACCACCTCCAGTTCTTCCTCTACGACGAGCGTTACGCCGCGCGTAATCCGTTTTTCACCACCCCGCCCGCCCGCCAGAGCATCGCCGCCGACGGCGGAGCCGCCGAGGTCTTCCGCATCAGCCCCGACGAGCCTTGGCGCATCGTGCGCACGCGCTGGCGCATCGGCGGCGTCGTCAAAGGCATGGTTGAAGGCGGCGGCCGCGTGAGCGGTTATTTCACCGGCGCCACCGGTACCACCGTTTTTCGTGGCGACGCCTACGGCGAAGATTTTGTGAACAACACCTTTAGCGGCGACGCGGGCGGCCAACTCGTTCATCGCAAAAAAATCTCTCCCGACGGCGTGAGCCTCATCGGCCGCCGCCCCGCCGACGAGCAAGGCTACGAATTTGCCGCCAGCACAGATACATGGGTGCGCGTCGTGAATTTCGCCAACGCGCCCGACGGCACGCTCCACCTCTGCGACATGTACCGCGAAGTCATCGAACACCCGTGGAGTGTCCCCCAAGAGATCAAACAACACCTCGATCTCAACAGCGGTCACAACCGTGGCCGCCTCTACCGCCTCGTCCCCGACAATGCCGCGTGGCAACGCCGCGCCCGCGTCGCTCTCGGCTCCGCCTCCACCGCCGAACTCGTCGCCACCCTCGCCCACCCCAACGGTTGGCACCGCGACACCGCCGCCCGCCTCCTCTACGAACGCCAAGACCCCAGTGCCGTCCCGCTCCTCGTCGCTCTTTTCCACTCGGCCGCCTCGCCCCTCGCCCAACATCACGCCCTCGGCGTCCTCGACGGCCTCGGCACGCTCACCGAAGCCCCCGTGCTCCTCGCCCTCGCCAGCCCCGATGCCCGGATCCGCGAACACGCGATCATTTACGCCGAGAAACTCGCCATCCGCGCCGCGCCCTCCCCGGCGCTCGTCGCGCAACTCACCGCGCTCGTTAACGACTCCGACCCGCGCGTACGCCTGCAACTCGCCTTCACGCTCCCCGTCGCGCCCGCGTTCGCCCCCGCATTTGCCCAACTCGCCGCCCGCGACCACGCCGATACCTGGATCTCCGCCGCGCTCCTCAGCGCCCCGCCCGCCGCGCTCAACGCCACGCTTCTACCCGCCTTCACGCGTGACCTCGCCACCGCCCAAGCCGCCGCCCCGTTCGTCGCTAAACTCATCGAGATCCGCGCCGCCGCTAGCTCCGAAGCCGAACGCGCCGCACTCATCGATTTCGTCGCCCAACCCGGCACCAACCCGCTCTGGCTCCGCGCCCTCGGCGAGGGCCTCCGTCGCGCTCACACCACGATCACCGTCGCCGACGCCGCCGGAAAACTCACCGCCGTTTTTACCCGCGCTGCCAGAACCGCCGCTACCGTCCAAGCCGCACTCGCCGACCGCATCGCTGCCCTCGCGCTCCTTGACGTCGCACCTTTTGAGACCGCCCAGCCCGCCCTCCTCGCCAGTCTCGCCGCCGGCCAACCCGCCGAACTCCAAACCGCCGCGATCAAGGTCCTCGCGCAACACCCCCTCCCCGCCGTCACGACTGCGCTCGTCACGCATTGGCGCGATTTAACCCCACCGGCCCGCGAAGCCGCACTCGCCGCCCTCATCGCCCGCGAAGACCGCGCCACCGCGCTGCTCCAAGCGATTCAAGCCGGCACGATCAAACCCACCGACATTCCGGCCGCCCAAGTTCAAGCGCTCGCGCACCACAAAAGCGCCCCCCTCGCCGCTCTCGCCCGCACCGCACTCGCTCAAGTTATTCCGCCCACGCGCGCCGAGGTCACCGCCACCTTCCAGCCCTCCCTCACCGCCGCCGGCGACGCCACGCGCGGCCTCACAATCTACCAAGGTCGTTGCTTCGTCTGCCATCGCGCCGGCGGCGAAGGCATGGCCGTAGGCCCCGATCTCATCACCGTAAAATCAAAAGGTCGCGAAGCGCTCCTCACCGCCATCCTCGAGCCGCATAAAGAAATCGCGCCGCACTACATCGCCTACGACGTCGCGACCAAAGACGGCAACGCCTACACCGGCATCGTCGCCCGCGACGACGCCACGGGTCTCTCCCTCAAAATCATGGGCGGCGGCGAAATCACCCTCGCCCGCGCCAACATCCGCGGCAGTTCCTCCGCGGGCCAAAGCCTGATGCCCGAAGGCCTCGAAGCCGGTCTCTCCGTGGGCGACATGGCTGACCTACTCACTTTTATCGAAACGTTAAAATAATTCCCTCGCCCGCCGGATCCCTTTTTTACATGCGCACCCCAAATTTATCCCGCCGCGATTTCCTCACCTCCAGCGCCGCACTGCTCGGCGCCGCCGCCCTCGCTCGCCCGAATCTCTTCGCCGCCAGCGAAAAGCCCGCCGCCGCCGAGCCGATCATCGATATCCACCAGCACATCCCCTACAGCAAACGCACCGCCGAACAGATGATGGCGCACCAAGCCGCCATGGGGATTTCCCTCACGATTCTGCTTCCCGCCGGCTCCCGCTTGGGCCTCGCCGCCGGTGTGAATCCTTATCCGGAAACTCAGGCCTTCGCCGAAAAATATCCCGACCGTTTCCGCTGGTTCGCCAACGAGGTCACCGATCAACCCGACGCCATCGAGATCATCCGCCGCCAACTCAAAGCCGGCGCCATCGGCATCGGTGAACAAAAGTTCGACGTCGCCTGCGACTCCGCCGCCACCGAACGCATCGCCGCCCTCGCTGCTGAGTTCGACGTGCCCGTGCTCATGCATTTTCAGCAGGGCTCGTACAACCACGACATCCAACGCTTCCACCGCATCCTCGAGAAATTCCCCACCGTGAATTTCATCGGCCACGCGCAGACTTTCTGGGGCAACATTTCTCAAAACTACGACGAGAAAGTCCTCTACCCGAAAGGCCCCGTCACGCCCGGCGGCATCACCGATCGCCTCCTTTCCGATTATCCGAATATGTACGGTGACCTCTCCGCCGGTTCCGGCCTCCAAGCCTTTCTCCGCGACGAAGACCACGCCCGCGCCTTCTTCTCCCGCCACCAGGACAAGCTCCTCTACGGCAGCGATTGCTCCGATCCCGTCGGCCACGGCCCCGCCTGCTCCGGCTACCAACAAATTGCGTCCGTCCGCCGCTTCGCCCCGGATAAAAAAGCGGAGCGCAAACTGCTTTTCGAAAATGCCCGCCGCGTGCTGAAACTTAAAAACCTCGGCTAATTCACCCTGATTTAGATCAAAGGCCTTGGTGGGTAAAATGGATGTTAGCCCGCACCGCTCCGTAGGCGGAGTCTTTAA
>CAMDRP010000047.1 GCA_945906965.1 Opitutus sp. GAS368
GATATCGCGCTCGCGCTTGAGGTGCTGATCGACTTTCTCGCGCGCCTCGCACGCACTCACGTCTAATGAAACGCACCACGCTCGTCTCCAAAAACGCCAAGATCTCGCCCGAGCCCGAGCGTCTCGACCTCATCGTCCGCGGCGGAAAACTCGTCACCCCCGGCGGCGTGATCTGGGCCGACCTCGGCGTGCGTCACGGAAAATTTGTCCAGATCGCCCCCGAGATCACTGAACTCACGCACGAGACCATCGACGCCAAAGGTTGCTACGTTTTCCCCGGCATCATCGATGCGCACGTGCATTTCAACGAGCCCGGTCGCGCCGATTGGGAGGGCCTCGGTTCCGGTTCGGCCGCGCTCGCTGCTGGCGGCGGCACGTGTTTTTTTGACATGCCGCTCAACTCCGAGCCGCCCGTCCTCGACGCATCCAGTCTTCGCGCCAAGCGCACGCTCGCCGAAGAACAATCCTGCGTCGATTTCGCGCTCTGGGGCGGACTCGTTCCCGGCAACCTCGACAAACTCGCCGGCCTGCGCGACGCCGGCGCTATTGGCCTGAAAGCCTTCATGTGCAACAGCGGCATCGACAGTTTCGGTGCCGTCAACGCGACCGTTCTTCGCGAAGGCATGAAGCGCGCCGCCAAACTCGGCATGCTTGTCGCCGTCCACGCCGAAGACGACGCGCTCGCGGCGAAATTTACCGCGATCGAAAAAGCCAAGGGCCGCAACGATGCGAAAGCTTGGCTCGCCTCTCGTCCCGTCGAAGTCGAACTCGCTGCCATTCGCATCGCGCTCGAGCTGGCCGGCGAGACGGGTTGCTCGCTGCATATCGTGCACGTCAGCAGCCCGGAAGGCATCGCGCTCATCACCGCCGCCCGTGCGCAACGCGTCGATGTCACCGCTGAAAGCTGTCCGCACTACCTTCTACTCAGCGACAAGGACGTCACCAAACTCGGCGCCGCCGGCAAATGCGCGCCGCCGATCCGCGACGAAAAAAACCGCCTCGCGCTCTGGAGCGAACTCCGCGCCGGACGCATTCATACGGTCGGTTCCGATCACTCGCCGGCTCCGCCCGCGATGAAGACGTCGAAAAACTTTTTCGAAATCTGGGGCGGCATCGGTGGCGTCCAACACGGCGCGCAATTGCTCATGAACGAGTGCGCCGCGACGCTCGAAAATGATTTACCCACACTCGCCGCCGTCCTCGCGCGCAACGTTGCTCGCCGCTTCCGCATCGAAGAGCGCAAGGGCTCCATCGCTCTCGGCCGCGACGCCGATTTCTCGATTTTCTCCCTGCGTGAGCCGGAGAAAATTTCGGCCGATGATCTGTGGACGCGCCACCGCACCAGCGCGTACGTCGGTCGCAAAAACCGCACGCACATTTCGCACACGTTCGTCCGTGGCCAAGCTGCTTGGCGCGACGGCCGCCTCGCGTTGCCTTCGCCCCGCGCCGAATTTCTCCGTCCCGTCGGTCCGCTCTGATTCTATCGACTACGCCAACCCACTTGCCTGTCCCAGCGTTTCGCATCCCAATTACTACCATGTCTGAACTCTTCGGCCACACTCGCGCTCGCGTCGCCGCTCGGCACGCGCTCATCACTCCTAATAACCACGTCGCCAGCTCGCTGCCCGGTTTTACCGATGCGACCGCGATTGTGCTCATCAGTCCGGTCATGGGTGCGCGTTTCGCGCAGACGCAGGTCACGTTTAACAAAGGCGGCGCGGCCAACGTTGCCGCGAGCGACATCGAGACCTTCGGCTATTTCATGAGTGGCGGCGGCACGCTCGGCGTCGGCACCCACCGTCAACGTTGCGAGGCCGGCGGATTTTTCTTCGCTCCCGCGGGACAAGCTTGGGCGCTAACGGCGCCTAAAGCCGGCACGCAACTTACGCTCTTCCAGAAAAAAAATCAACCGCTCGCCGGTGCCCCCGCCCCGCGAGTAATCATTAGTGAAGTCGCGAAGGTCAAAGGCACGCCCTTCCTCGGCGACCCGGCGGCGAATCTGCAGGTGTTGCTGCCCGACGAGCCTGGCTACGATCTGGCGGTTAATATTTTCGCGTATCAGCCCGGTGGACATCTGCCGTTCGTCGAGTCGCACATCATGGAGCACGGCTTGCTCATGCTTGAAGGCGCAGGCGTTTACCGACTCGAAGACGAGTGGTATCCGGTGCAAGCCGGCGACGTGATCTGGATGGGCTCGTATTGCCCGCAATGGTTCGTCGCGATGGGCAAGACGCCCGCGCGCTATCTCTACTACAAGGACGTCAACCGCCCCGCGCTATGAGCCAGGCCGCCGCTCCGCTCGCTCTCACGGTGGATTCGGCCGCACTTGCGCGGCGCCTGCAGGAACTCGCGTTGATCTCCGAGGCGCCTGCGCCGGTCGTGACGCGCGTGCTGTTTTCGGCAGCCGACCAACGTGGCCGTGACTACGTCCGCCGCGCCGCTCACGAGGCTGGACTCACGCTCCGCGAAGACGCGGTCGGGAATATTTTTGCGCGCTGGCAAGGCAGTGAACTGACGTTGCCCGCCGTCGGCACGGGCTCGCACACTGATGCGATTCCCAACGCCGGACTTTACGACGGGGTCGTCGGCGTCTTGGGCGGCTTCGAGGCCTTGCACGCGCTTAAACGTGCGGGCTTCCAACCGCGCCGATCAATCGAAGTCGTGATGTTCACCGCCGAAGAGCCGACGCGGTTTGGGCTCGGTTGTCTCGGTTCGCGTCTGCTCGCTGGAGCTTTGCCCCTCGAAAAAGCCCGTGCGCTCCGCGATCGTGAAGGTCGTTCGCTGGAGGAGTTGCGCACGGCCGCCGGCTGCCAAGGCGCGCTTGAGTCCGTGAAATTACCGGAAGGTTTTTACCACGCGTTCGTGGAGTTGCACATCGAGCAAGGGCCGCTGCTGGAGGCGGAAAATATTTCCATCGGTATCGTCGAACACATCGCCGGCCCGAGCAGCTACCGGATTTCGCTCCTGGGCGAAGGCGGCCACGCTGGCGCGGTTTTGATGCCTGGCCGGCGCGATGCTGGACTCGCGGCGGCAGAGATCGCGCTCGCAGTTGAGCACGCGGCGAAAACCAGCGGCAGTCCCGATACCGTTGGAACTACCGGTGTGTTTCGCATCGAACCTGGGGCGGTCAACAGCGTACCCTATCGCGCGTATCTTGAAATCGACCTGCGCGATACGCGGCTAGATACGCGGGAAAAAGCGCTCGGTGAGATCCGCCGCGCCACCGCTGAAATCTGCGCGCGTCGTTCCGTGCAGCTCGAATTTTCCGAAATCAACGCTGATCCGCCCGCCCCGGGCGATCCCCGCACGATCGCCATCGCTGAGCAAGTCTGCGCGGAACTCGGCCTGCGCCACCGCCGCATGGTGAGTCGTGCGTATCACGACTCGCTTTTCATGGCGCGCGTGAGTCCCACGACGATGATTTTTATCCCATGTCGCAACGGCTGGAGTCACCGCCCCGAGGAATACGCTTCGCCGGAGCACATCGCCGCAGGCGTTGAAGTCCTAGCGCGCACGTTGGCACGATTGGCGATATAAGGGCGGCACCATGGTGCTCGATTTCATCCTCAACGGCAAGGCGACGCACGTCGAAGGCCTCGCGCCGACGACGACGTTACTCGATTACCTGCGCACGCACGGTTGCACGGGCAGCAAACAAGGCTGTGCCGAGGGCGATTGCGGCGCGTGCACGGTGGCCTTCCTCGACCGTGACGCGCACGGTCAGCCCACATATCGCGCCATCAACAGCTGCATCGCGCTTCTGCCGATGTTCGCAGGCCGCGAAGTCATCACCGTCGACGGACTCGCTGACGGCGCGAAATTACATCCCGCGCAGAGCACGATAGTCGAGCATTACGGTTCGCAGTGCGGCTATTGCACGCCGGGTTTCGTGGTCTCGATGTTCGAGGCTTACAACCGCAGCGATTGTCAGACATCGGCTAAAATTAGCGACCAACTTTGCGGAAATCTCTGTCGTTGCACCGGCTATCGGCCGATCCGCGATGCCGCGCTCGCGACGGTGGCTCAATGCGGCGCGGATAAATTCAAAGCACGCCTCAAGCAACCCCTCGCGGCTCTCGGCGAACTCGACTACGCGGCCGCCGGAGAACGTTTTTTTCGGCCCACGTCACTCGCCGCTTTGTTTGCTTTAAAAGCAGCACATCCCGCCGCGCAACTGGTGGCGGGGGCGACGGAGATCGGGGTGGAATTAAACAAAAAAGCGAAGGCCTTTTCGTTGCTGATTTCTGTGGAAGCGGTGCCTGAGCTCACGCAAATCCTAGAGACGCCGACCGCTTGGCGCATCGGCGCCGGCGCGACGCTGACGAATGTCGAAGAGGCCTTGGGCACGGAGTTTCCGTCGCTGCAAAAAATGCTCTCCGTCTATGCGTCGCGACAAATCCGCAGTCGTGCGACCCTCGGCGGCAATATCGCGACCGCGTCCCCCATTGGCGATAGCGCGCCGCTGTTGCTGACGCTGGATGCTGCGCTGGTGCTTACGGCTGCGAGCGGTGAACGCACGGTGGCGCTCCAAGATTTTTTTATTGGTTATCGTAAAACCGTATTGCGGGCGGATGAAGTGATTCGAGAAATCGTCGTGCCGCGCGTTTCGCCGGCGGTGGGTCACACGCGATGCGTGGATTATTTCAAAGTTTCAAAGCGGCGCGAGATGGACATCAGCATCGTTGCCGGCGCGTTTCGCGTGGAGACTGACGCTGCGGGTGTCGTGCGGGTCGCGCGGTTGGCATTTGGCGGAGTGGCGGTGACGCCGGTGCGAGCGTTGCGCGCGGAGGCGGCGCTCTTAGGGAAAACGCTCGAGGGCGCGGCGGCGGCCGTCGCGGCGGTGTTGCGCTCGGAATACACACCCATTGACGATGTGCGCGGCGGCGCGGATTATCGGCGCGCGCTCATCGTGAGTTTGTGGGAAAAATTTGTGAGCAGGGAACACAGCCTCGCCCAAGATGGCGCGTTGGATTTTGTCGCGGGTGCGCCCGTGCCGCCGACGGATGCGTCGCGCGCGTTGCGGCACGATAGTGCAGTCGGTCATGTGACGGGACGTGCATTATACGTAGATGACACGGCGCAGCGCCGGTCGATGTTGGAAGTGTGGCCGGTGATGGCGCCGCATGCCCGAGCTAAGATTGCGCGCCGCGACGCCACGAAGGCGCGGGCTTGTGCTGGGATTGCGGCGGTGTTGTTGGCGGAAGATATTCCTGGCGAAAACAACGTAGGTCCCGTGCGGTCCGACGAGCCGATGCTTGCGACGGATGAGATTCAATTTCACGGCCAGATCGTGGCCATCGTCGTCGGTGATTCGATCCGTGCGTGTCGTGCGGCAGCGGCGATGGTGGAGGTGGATTACGTGCCGTTACCGCCGCTCATCGGCGTGAGGGCGGCGATTGCGGCGGGCAGTTTTCATGCGCCCCCGCACGAACTGGTGCGCGGCGACGTGTCGGCCGCACTGGCGGCGGCGCCGTATTCGCTCGAAGGAGAATTTGAATTTGGCGGACAGGAGCATTTTTATCTCGAGACACAGGCCGCTTGGGCGGAGGCGGGCGAGGATGGGACGATGCTGGTGCACTCCTCGTCGCAACATCCCTCGGAAATCCAGAATATTGTCGCCGAAGTGCTCCACGTGGCGCGGCATAAAGTCGTGGTGCAATCCGCGCGCATGGGTGGCGGATTTGGGGGCAAGGAAACGCAAGGCAACGGCCCGGCGGCGATCGTCGCGCTCGCGGCGCTGAAAACCGGGCGGCCCGTACGTTGGCAATTGGACCGTGATGTCGACATGACGCTCACGGGAAAACGCCATCCATTTTTGGCGAAGTTTAAAGTCGGCTATGACGCCGAGGGCCGCTTGCTCGCTTCGCAGGTAGACCTCGTGGCCGACGGCGGTTGGTCGATGGATCTTTCGCAGGCGATCTGTGACCGCGCGTTGTTTCACTTGGACAACGCGTATTTTATCCCCGCTGTGTGCTTTATCGGTCGGATCGCGAAGACGAACGTGACGTCGCACACGGCGTTTCGTGGCTTTGGCGGGCCACAAGGCATGCTCGTAGTTGAAGAAATCGTGGCGCGCATCGCGGGTCGGCTCGGACTCGCGCCCGAAGTCGTGCGGGCGCGGAATTTTTATCACGGCTCGGGCGAGACGAACACGACGCATTACCGCGAAGACCTTGGGATTAATCGGATTCAAGACGTGTGGAATCGCGTCTTAACCGAGGCGGGTTTCGCCGAGCGACGGCGCGTGATCGCGGCGTGGAATGCGCAGAGTGGGCGGGTGAAACGCGGGCTCGCGGTGACGCCGGTGAAGTTCGGTATTTCATTTACGCTCACGCATTACAATCAGGCGGGGGCGTTGGTGCTGATTTATCCGGACGGTTCCGTGCAAGTGAATCATGGCGGCACGGAAATGGGTCAGGGCTTGAACGCGAAGATGCTTGGGGTGGCGATGCGCGAACTTGGTGTGGCGGCGGAAAAAATTCGGTTGATGCCCACGAGCACGGACAAAGTGCCTAACACCTCGCCGACGGCGGCGTCGAGTGGGGCGGATCTCAACGGCGCGGCCGTCCGCAACGCCTGCGAAATCTTGCGTGAACGTTTGCGGCCCGTGGCGGCGCAGTTGCTCGCGGCCGATGAAGCGGAAGCGCGGGAATTGGATTTTGCCGCTGACGTGGTGAGGGTGCGCGAGCAGCCGACGCGCTGCGTGTCGTTTGCCGCGGTGTGTCAGCGCGCGTATCTCGAGCGGGTGAGTCTTTCGGCGACGGGGTTTTATAAGACGCCGGGGATTCACTGGGACTGGGTGAAGGCAGCTGGGCGGCCATTTCATTATTTTTCTTATGGCGCATCGGTTTCTGAGGTGGAAGTCGATGGCTACACGGGCATGCACCGCGTGCGGCGCGTGGACATCGTGCATGACGTGGGTGACTCGCTAAATCCGGGAATCGATCGCGGACAGATTGAGGGCGGTTTCGTGCAAGGCATGGGCTGGCTCACGCGCGAAGAGTTAAAATGGGACGCCCAAGGCCGTTTGCTGACACACAGCGCGAGTACGTATCAAATCCCGGCGTTCAGTGATGCGCCGGTGGAGATGAACGTGACGCTGCTGCCGATGGCGGCGCAGCCGAACACGATTCACGGGAGTAAAGCAGTGGGCGAACCGCCGTTGATGTTGGCTTTCAGCGTGCGTGAAGCGATTCGCGATGCCGTGGCAAATTTCGGCGCGCCGGGAGGCGAAGTGTTGCTCGCATCGCCGGCGACGGGTGAAGCGATTTTCGCCGCCGTGCAGGCGCGTTTGAAATAACCTAGTCGAGCGCGGGACTGGCGACGCTCACAGGTGATGCTGCCGGTGCGAGTTGACCGCGGATTTTTAAGAGTTGGGCGGCGACGCTCAGAGCAATTTCGTGCGGATGGTTGCTCCCGAAATCTTCGCCGATGGGGCAGAAAAATTCTGCCGCGCGCTCAGGTGTGAGGCCATGGACCACCAGTTCGCGGCGAAGGACAATAGCTTTGGCCACGCTGCCGATGGCGCCGAGATAGGGAAACGTGCGCTCGGCCAGGGCGCGTTGCAGGACGGGGCGATCGCTGGCGTGGCCTTTGGTCATGCAGAGAACAAAGGCGTTAGCGGGCAATGTGGGGACCAGATCGGCGGGTTGGGCGTGGACGATGATCTGAAGGTTGCGGGCCTGGGGCAGGCGCTCGAGCCAGTCGTCGCGCGGGTCAATGACCGTAACGGTGCACGCCAGCGGGAGCAGGACGGGCACCAAGGATTGAACGACGTGGCCGGCGCCGAAGATAACAATCGGCCACGGGCCAGCGGGTGCGTGGGGCTCGAAGTAGAGTTTCACAGAGCCGCCGCAGGTCATGCCGACGTCGCCCTTGAGGCTCCAGTTGACGAAGCGTGGCGTCGTGGCGGAGGCGGCGAGGAGTTCTTGCGCGAGCGCGATGGCTTGCGCTTCGACGCGGCCGCCGCCGACGGTGCCGGTGAGCAGGCCGGCGGGCGTGACGATCATTTTGGCTCCGGTGTCTTGCGGCGTGCTGCCGAGCGCATCGACCAAGACGACGAGAACAAAGGCCGCGGAATCGCGCTCAAGGGCGGCGAGTTGTTCGTAGAACGTCGACATTTTTGAGAGTGAAGCAAGTAGCGCGGCGCGTCACAGCGGCGTCAAGCGGATGGCGCGGAGTTCAAAGGGTATACCATCGAGTTGGAAGCCGAAGCGACCGGAGTGCGGCGTGGCGTAGGAGATTTTATTTTGGAGGACGCCGTTGACGCTGACATTGATGGTGTCGTCGCGGCCAAAGAGGAGGACGGCGGTAGAGACGCGCGTGAGGCAAAGCAGACTGAGCAAAAAGAGCGTGCGAGCGATCATGGGTGGGCCGAGTCGGGGCGCGGTTGGGTTTAGGATCGCTTAGGTGACGGCGAAGGCGGTGAGCAGACGACCCCGGCCGAGACGTTTGCAGATGCGGGCGAGGGCGAGTTGGTCGCGGGCTGAAAGAATGGTAAACTCGCGGGTGAGGTTCGCGGCGATTTTGGGAAAAAGCGCGCCGATGAACCGACGACCTTTGGGGGTGAGTTCGACTTTGATGAAACGGCGGTCACCGATCTCGCGGGTGCGGGTGACTAGGCCGTCGCGGTCGAGATTTTTTACGACGAGAGTCAGGTTACCACCGCTTTTGAGGAGCTTGCTGGCGAGTTCGGATTGGAAGAGCGGGCCGAGGTGGTAGAGGGCTTCGAGGGCAGCGAATTGCGTGAGCGTGAGATGGGCGGGCAGAGCAACGTGGGCGCGGGCCGTGACAGAATCGGCGGCACGCATGAGTTTGAGGTAGGCGTCGAGGGCGAGAGTTTCTGCCTTTGAACCTTGGTGACGCGTGCCCATAGGTGTAGCTCGTTGAGGAAAAGGGCGGGGCGACGCGGCGTGGGGTCAGTTTAGACCGCGTCGATTTTCGTAATGCGGCCGATGTGTCGACCGCCTTCAAACGGAGTGGCGAGCCAGATTTTTACGATATGCAAGGCCTCGACTTCGGTGACGGTGCGTTGGCCGAGGGAGAGGCAGTTGGCGTCGTTGTGGGAGCGATTCCAGATAGCGACTTGTTCGTTCCAGCAGAGGCCGCAGCGGACGCCTTTGACGCGGTTGGCGACGATGGCTTCGCCGTTGCCGGAGCCGCCGAGGATGATACCGCGTTGCACCTCGCCGCGGGCGACGGCTTCGGCGACGGGACGAATGAAATCGGGGTAATCGCAGCTCGCTTCTGAGTGCGTGCCGAGATCGCGCACGGTGTGGCCGGCGGTCAGGAGCATGGCTTTGATGGCTTCTTTGTAAGCGAAGCCGGCGTGGTCGGAACCGATGGCGATGGTGAACAGCTGGGACATGGCGGACAGTGGAGTCGATTTAAGGAAATTGCCGCGAGGGCGTTGGGCTTGGGTCGTTATTCGATGCTCGCAGAAGGGTCGCAAACAAATTTCCCGCGCGGTAAAAGGAGTTTGGTTTCGTTGATGTGGTGAAAGTGCAGCCCTGAGCGGGGTAAATTTTTTTAAGCGCCGTCGATCAAGCGCCAGAAGGCGGCGGCGTCGCTGAGGTCGGGTAGGACGGCGGTGGGGGCGTGGGCGGAGAGCGCTGCGACGTTGTGGCTGCCAGTGGCGACGGCGAGAGTTTGAGCACCGATGATGCGTCCGCAGGCGATGTCGTGGGGGGTGTCGCCGATCACCCAAACGCGCGCGGGCGGGAAATCGACGCCGGTGTGTTCGCGGGCGCGGCGGAGGGCGTGGGGGCCGAGGTCGTTGCGGTGCTCGCTGTCGTCGGCGAAGGCGCCGAAAGGAAAGAAATCCCAGAGGCCGTGGAAGCTGAGTTTGGCGCGGGCGCCGCGTTGGACGTTACCGGTAAGAAGGGCTTGGGTGATGTCGGGCCGCGCGGCGGCGGCGGTGAGGAGGGCGGGGACGCCGGGGAGGATGAAGGCGCCGGGGTTGGCGAGCTCGCTGGGCAACGTGGCGACGTAGTGGTCGAGGAAACGGGTAAAGGTTTCCTCGGACATGGGAAGGTCGTAGCGCGTGAAGATCTGGCGCAAAATGTGGCGATCGGTGCGGCCCGCGTAGTCGATATCGTCGAGGCTGGCCTGGATGCCGTGGAGTTCGCGGAGCGGGGTGCGGAGGGCGCGCATGCCAGCGCCGCCAGAGGTGAGGAGAGTGCCGTCGATGTCCCAGAGCAGAAGAGTTTTCACGTGAAACTAAATGTGCCGAGGTGCGTCACTGAGTTGCGAATCTAAACGGGAGTGTTAAGGTGTTTACCAAGATGAAACGTTTTAAACTCGGATTCGTGGTGGGGGCTTTATGTTGGGTCGTGGCGTTGACGGGATGCGCGACACCCGAGGCGCGGATCCAAAAAAATCCGGAGGTCTTCGCGCGTCTCACATCGGCACAGCAAGAGTTGATCAAGAAGGGGCAGGCGGGCGTGGGCTTCGACCAAGAAATGGTGAAGCTAGCGCTAGGTGAACCTGACCGGATCGTGGCGCGCACGGATGCACAGGGCACAACGGAGATATGGAGTTACATGATTTATGATTCCAACGACGGAGTGCTCCTGTATCGCGGATACTATCACCGCTATTACGTGTGGGGTGATCCTTTTTATCCTTACTATTTGAGTCACTCGGCGCGGCGGACGCGGGAGCAACTCAAGGTGGTGTTCGATGCGACCGGTAAAGTGGCGAGCATCGAGCAGGAGAAGCGCTAAAAATTTTAGGCCGGAACGAGACGGCCGTTGGTCTGGCGGACTTTGACGGCGACTTTAAGCGAACGAGTGGGCGCACCGCGATAAGTGCCATTGATGGGGCGGATGTCAGCGTAGTCGCGGCCTACAGCGACTTTGACGTACCGATCGTCGACGGGACGGTCATGGGTGGGGTCAAAGGCGGCCCAGCCGAAGCCGGGGACATAGGCTTCGATCCAAGCGTGAGAGGCTTCGATTTCGCGCGGACGGCGGGTGGTGTTGAAAAAATATCCACTCACGTAACGGGCGGGAATGCCGAGGCTGCGACAAAGGCCGAGGTGGACGTGAGCAAAATCTTGGCAGACGCCCATGCGGAGTTTCAGGGCGTCGTTGGCGCGGGTGCTAACTCCGGTGGTTTTTGGTTTGTAAGCGAAGGTGCGGTAGATGTGGCGACCGAGTCGGCAGACTTCGTTCCAGACATCGGCCCGGCCGTCACAGAGGGCGTCTTGAGCTTCGCGCCACAGCTCGACTTCGAGCGGGACGTAATGGGAGCTGGTGTAAAACTCGGCGAACATCTCGCGTTCAGCGGAGTGTTCGAGATCGGAAGAGGAGACGGAGGGGACGGAGGGGCGGTCGTCGTTGGGCGTGGTCTCGACGAGAGATTGGGCTTCGACGATGAGCTTGGTGTGACCTTCGGCGATGTCGAAGTAGTGAATCGTGTTACCGTAAAAATCGCTGTAATCCTGCGGGGTCGCGGTCGGCTCGAGTCGCAAGTCGAAGTTCACGCACTTTTGGAAGGCATCGTCGATGGGGCGGAGACGCACTTCGTTGAAGCTGTCGTGCGCTTTGCCAGCGTAGGTGAAAGTCGTGCGGTGAAGAATGCTCAGGTGCATGGGCCAAACGGCGTTTTAATCAGGGTGCGCGGTCGGCGCGGTCGCAAAGCGAATTATTGCGTAGCCACTACTGTTGTTGCTGTTGCTGCTGTTCCTCGGCGCTCGATTCGGCTGGATAAAACATGGTCGTTTGCACGACTTCTTCGCCGATGGTGTCGAGGGTGGTCTGCACTTGTTGGAGGAATTCGTGGAGGCCTTGGTCGATAATTTCGGTGATGCTCAAGGATTGGAGATCGGCGAGCAAGCGGCGGGCGGCGCGGGCGGCATCGGATTTGGGTCGGGCGCCGGTTTCGCTCAAAATGCGGCGGAGAAAATCGTCGATCTGGGCGACACAGTAGTGGAGGGAGCGCGGGAAGGAATCAGAGAAGATGAGAAACTCGGCGGCCTTCCAAGGCAGGATAGCGCTGACGTGCGCGCGGCGGTAGGCTTCAAGGGCGCTGGCGGAGCGGAGGACGGCTTGCCACTGCGCGGTGTCGACGGCGCCGCCGACGTCGGAGGCGCTGGGCAGGAGAATGTGGTATTTGACGTCGAGGATGCGCGTGGTCTTGTCGGCGCGCTCGATGTATTTGCCGAACTGGATGAATTCCCAGCCTTCGCTGCGGGAGTAGGTGGCGCCAGTGAGGCCTTGGAAAAGATGGGAGGCTTGTTTGATGCGGGCAAAAAATTCGTGGGGGCCACTGGCCCAGACGTCGGTGGTGTTTTGCGATTTAAGGTAGAGGTGGAGTTCGTTGAGCGTTTCCCACATCTCGGCGGAGATTTGGTCGCGGATCATGCGGGCGTTTTCGCGGGCCGCAAAGACGCAGGCGAGGATAGAGCCGGGGTTACGCAGGTCGAAGGCGAGGAATTCGGTGACCGTGCGGCTGGTGGCGGTTTTGTAGTGCTCGGCGAAAAGTTTTTCTTCGCCCGTGCTGAGGATGATGGAGTCCCAGTGGTCTTTGAGGCTGGCGTCATTGAGGCCTTGGAAATCGAGGAGGAACTGGAGGTTGACCTCGAGGAGACGGGCAATGTTTTCGGCGCGCTCAATGTATCGGCTCATCCAATACAGCGAGTGCGCGACGCGGGAGAGCATCACGTTGGCCTGCGGGCGGGAGGGCGGGAGTTTGGTGGCGGGAGGCACGGCGAAAATTTCTAGGAGTGGATGCGGCGATTTTTATTCGTCGCCCTGAAGTACCCAAGTGTCTTTGGAGCCGCCGCCTTGGGAGGAGTTGACGACGAGGGACCCCTTGCGGAGGGCGACGCGCGTGAGGCCGCCGGGGGTCACGGTGATTTTTTTACCGTAGAGGATATACGGGCGCAGGTCGATGTGGCGGCCTTGGAGTTCACCGTCGCAGTAGGTGGGCGAGCGCGAGAGGGCGATCGGATCTTGGGCGATGAAGTTGCGGGGATTGGCGGCGACTTGGGCGCGGAAGCTCTCGCACTCGGCTTTGGTGGAGGCAGGGCCGATCAACATACCGTAGCCACCGGCTTCGTTGGCGGACTTCACCACGAGCTTGGAAATATTTTCGAGGATGTATTTCCGGTCGAGCGGCTCGGCGGCGAGGTAAGTGTTGACGTTGGCGAGGATGGGTTCTTCGCCGAGGTAGTATTTGATGATTTTGGGGACGTAGGCGTAGATGACTTTGTCATCGGCGACGCCGGTGCCGATGGAGTTGGCGAGAGCAACGTGGCCGGCGCGGGCGGCGCCGACGAGGCCGGGGACACCGAGCATGGAATCGGCGCGGAAGACGGTGGGGTCGAGGAAGTCGTCGTCGATGCGGCGGTAGATGACGTCGACCTGCACGAGGCCGGCGGTGGTGCGCATGTAGACTTTGGAGTCACGCACGACGAGATCGCGACCTTCGACGATGGGTATGCCCATCTGGCGGGCGAGGAAAGTGTGTTCGAAGTAGGCGCTGTTGTAGACGCCGGGGGTGAGAAGGACGACGTTGGGTTTATCGGTGCGGTCGGGCGCGAGGTAGAGGAGGGACTTGAGGAGCGAGTCGCCGTAGGTCTCGACGGGGCGCACGCCGTAGCTGGAAAAAAGATTGGGAAACGCCCGGCGCATCGCGACGCGGTTCTCAAGCATGTAGGAGGCGCCGGAGGGACAGCGCAGGTTATCCTCGAGGACGAGGTAGTTACCGGCGTGATCGCGGATTAGATCGGTGCCGCAGATGTGAACGTAGATGTCGCGCGGGACATTGAAGTTCATGAACTCGCGGCGAAAATGTTTGGCGCCTAGGATGAGAGCGGCGGGGACGATTTTATCCTTCAGGATTTTTTGGCCGTGATAGAGATCGTGGAGGAAAAGATTGAGCGCGGTGATGCGCTGGATGAGACCGGCTTCGAGTTTGGCCCATTCGCGACCTGGAATAATGCGCGGGATGAGGTCGAAGGGGAAAATGCGCTCGGTGCCCTCGGAGTCGTTGTAGACGGTGAACGTCACACCGCGGCGCAAGAACGCGAGGTCCACGGCGGCGCGGCGCTGGTTAAAGTCGGCGGCGGGGAGCGTGCTAAGACGCTCGGCGAGACGGCGATAATGCGGGCGGACAGTTTTGCCGTCGGGCTCGAACATCTCGTCGAAGAATGAGCCGGCGTCGTAGGTGGTGCTGATGAGCGACACGTGTTAGGGTTTGGGTTGCTGCTAGCCCCTGAGCAAGTCCTTTGCCACCCGAGCTCCGTCGGCTTGGTCTTATTCATTTGCGCTTAGCGCTCGTGGCAGCAGATGGATGGATATTACAAAAAAATCCCCGACGTTGAGGACGGGGATTTCGGCGGATTCACCGCGTGGTGGGCGGCGTCCGTAAGGTGATCGTGGCGGCTTAGAGCGCGTGGAGGGCGCGCTTGCTGACGGCGAGAGCGGCTTCCTTGACGGCTTCGCTCATCGTCGGATGCGCATGAACGGTGCGCGCGAGGTCTTCGGCGCTGCCACCGTACTCCATGTGCGTCACGATCTCGCTGATCAATTCGCCGGCGCCTTTGCCGAGAATTTGGGCGCCGAGGATTTTATCGGTCTTCGCGTCGGCGATGATTTTGACGTAGCCTTCGGTGGCGTCGGTGGCCAGGGCGCGGCCGTTGGCGGCGAAGTTGAATTTGCCGACATTGATTGCGAGGCCAGCGGCTTTCGCGGCGTCTTCGCCGAGACCGATGGAGGCGACTTCGGGATCAGTGTAAACGACGGCTGGGATCAGATCCCAGTTCACGTGACCGGCTTTGCCAGCGATCCATTCGGCGACCGCGACGCCATCCTCTTCGGCTTTGTGCGCGAGCATCGGGCCCGCGACCACATCACCGAGCGCCCAGATGCCGGGGACGTTGGTCTTGAGGTGCGCGTCGACTTTGATGCGTTTTTTCTCGTCGAGCTGCACGCCGGCGTGTTCGAGGCCGAGGCTGTCGGCGAACGGCCGACGGCCGACGGCCACGAGAACCTTGTCGGCGGGAAAGGAAAGTTTTTCGGTGCCGCGCTCGGCGGTAAGGACGCCGTTGGCGTAACCGGTGACCTTCGCGCCGCTCTCGATTTTGAGGCCCTGCTTTTGGAGAATGCGGGTAAAAGCGCGGACGATGTCGTCGTCGTAGGTCGCGATGATTTTCGGAAGAAATTCGACGACGGTGACATCGGCGCCGAGACGGGACCAGACCGAGCCGAGTTCGAGGCCGATGGCGCCGCCGCCAACAACTACGAGTTTCTTTGGGACGCTGGAGAAGTTGATGGCGTGGTCGCTGGAGACGACGTTGGTGCCGTCAAATTTCATGAACGGCAACTCGACCGGCGCAGAGCCAGTAGCGATCACGATGTTTTTGGCGGTGAGGACTTCGTCGCCGACTTTGACCGTGGTCGTCGAGGTGAAGCTCGCTGCGCCGGTGAGCACGGTGATCTTTCGGCCCTTGGCGAGTTGGGCGACACCGCCGACGAGCTTAGTGACGACGTCGTCTTTTTTCTTCAACAACGTGGCGAGGTCGAGTTCGACGCCGGAGAGTTTGATGCCGTGGGCGGCGGCGTGCGATCGGGCGAAGACGAATTGCTCGGAGGAGTGGAGCAGCGCTTTGCTGGGGATGCAGCCGACGTTGAGGCAAGTGCCGCCGAGGGTGGCGCGTTTGTCGATGAGGGCGACTTTGAGCCCGAGCTGCGCGGCGCGAAAGGCGCAGACGTAGCCGCCAGGGCCGGCGCCGATGACGATGAGATCGAAGGAAGTAGGAGCGGAAGACATAGGAGTTTTTTTGAACGACGAAGCAGCGAGGAACGCAGAAAAATGAGCGAAGGGAATGTCTCCGACTCCGTTGCGATTGATTGCGCTGAGGGGCTTAAACGGCGAGGAGCAGGCGGGCGGGATCTTCGATGGCTTGTTTGACCTTCACGAGGAAGGTGACGGCTTCTTTACCGTCGACGAGGCGGTGGTCGTAGCTGAGCGCGAGATACATCATCGGGCGGATGACGACTTGGCCGTTGAGGGCGACCGGGCGGTCGTTGATGGCGTGGAGGCCGAGGATGGCGCTCTGCGGGGCGTTGATGATCGGGGTCGAGAGCATCGAGCCGAAGGTGCCGCCATTGGTGATCGTGAAGACGCCGCCTTCGAGGTCGGCGAGGGTGATCTTGCCCTCTCGCGCTCGCTTGGCGACGTCGCCGATGGCTTTTTCAATACCGGCCATGCTCAAGGTGTCGCAGTCGCGGATCACGGGAACCATGAGGCCCTTTTCCGTCGAAACGGCGACGCCGACGTCGTAGTAGTGATTTTCGACGATGTGGTCGCCGTCGATCTGGGCGTTGATGGCGGGGATTTCTTTGAGGGCGTTGACGACGGCCTTCGCGAAGAAGGACATGAAGCCGAGTTTGAACCCATTCTTTTTGACGAAGTCGTCTTGGTATTTGGCGCGGAGGGCCATGACGGCGGACATGTCGACCTCGTTGAAGGTCGTGAGCATGGCGGCTTCGTGTTGAGCAGCGACGAGGCGCTGGGCGATTTTTTGGCGCAGCGGCGTCATCTTGCGGCGCGATTGGCGGGCACCAGCTGGGACGGCGGGTTTCGGGGCCGCCGCGGGGGCGACCGCGGCTGGGGCCGCAGGTTTCTCGCCGGCGGCGAGCATGTCGCCTTTGGTGACGCGGCCCGCTTTGCCGGTGCCAGCGACGGTGGCGGGGTCGATGCTGGTTTCTTCTGCGAGGCGACGGACGGCGGGGGAGGCGCTGGCTTCTTTGGCGGCCGCAGGTGCGCCGGCGGTGGCGGCGGAGTCGATGGTGGCGACGGTGGCGCCGATTTTCACTTCGGTGCCGGCGGCGACTTTGAGGGAGATTTTACCGGCGGATTCAGCGGTGCCTTCGGAGGTGATCTTGTCGGTCTCGAGTTCGAAGAGTGGTTGGTCTTTTTTGACGATGTCGCCGTCTTTGACGTGCCATTTGGCGAGGACACCGGAGCTGATGGATTCGCCCATGGGCGGGATTTTGACTTCGAGGAGGGACATGGTCGGGAGGGTTCGAGCGGTTTAAAAAAATCGAGGCGAGGGTGAGTTGAGAGTTGATCAGAGCGTGAAGGCTTCGTTGAGGAAGGCGGTGAGTTCGAGGCGGTGGAGGGCAAGGTTGCCGACGGCAGGGGAAGCGGAGGCGCCGCGACCGGCGTAGGTGGGTTTGCGGCCGAAGATTTCTTCGAGCTGCGGAGCGATATAAGACCAAGCGCCCATGTTCTGGGACTCTTCTTGCGCCCAGATGAGGCGGGCGCTGTGGCCGTAGGTATCGGAGAGTTGGGAGAGGGCGTCGCGGTGGAGCGGATACAGCTGCTCGACGCGGACGATGGCGGTGTCGGTGATTTTGTTTTTCGCGCGGTAATCGACGAGGTCGTAGTAGACCTTACCGGAGCAGAGGATGAGGCGCTCGGTCTTTTTTGGCGCGGCGGGATCGTCGATGATTTCCTGGAAGGCGCCGGTGGTGAAGTCCTCGAGTTTGGAGATGGCGGCCGGATGGCGCAGGAGCGATTTGGGCGACATCACGACGAGCGGTTTGCGGAAATCGCGTTTCACCTGGCGGCGGAGCGCATGGAAGAAGTTCGCCGGGGTCGTGATGTTGGCGACCTGCATGTTGTCTTCGGCGCAGGCTTGGAGGAAGCGTTCGAGGCGAGCCGAAGAGTGTTCAGGGCCTTGGCCTTCGTAGCCGTGGGGCAGAAGCAGGACGATGCCGCTGGTGCGTTGCCACTTGGATTCACCGGAGCTGATGAACTGGTCGATCATAACCTGAGCGCCATTGGCGAAGTCGCCGAATTGGGCTTCCCAGATGCAGAGCATCTCGGGGTAATCAAGGGAGTAGCCGTAGTCGAAGCCGAGAACCGCGACTTCGGAGAGTAGGGAATTGTAAACGCAGAAGCGGGCGGTCGCGCCGGGGATATTTTTGAGCGGTGTGTATTTCTCGGCCGTCTCGGCGTCGTTGAGGACGGCGTGGCGGTGGGTGAAGGTGCCGCGTTCGCAATCTTGGCCGCTGAGGCGGACCGGCGTGCCCTCGGCGAGGAGGGAGCCGAAGGCGAGAGCTTCGCCGAAGCCCCAGTCGATCGAGCCGCCTTCTTTGTGGGCGGCGACGCGGCCATCAAGGAAGCGTTGGACTTTGGGGTTAACCTTAAACGTCGTAGGGACCGTGGTGAGACCTTGGACGACACGTTCGATGGTGGCTCGGTCCACGCCGGTGGGAACGGGGGTGTGGTTGTAGCCGGGTTGGAAAACAGCGGTTGAGCCTTTGAACGCGTCGGCCGGTTTCGCTTTGGCGCGTTTGACGATTTTGGCAGCTTCGCGTTCTTTAGCTTTGGCGAGATTTTCTTCGAAAGCGGCGGAGTACTCGGCGGTGATGGTTTCCCCTTCCGCGGCGGTGATCGTGCCGGCGCCGACAAGTTGCCCGGTGTAAATGGCGGATACGAGGGGATGCTCGGCGATTTTTTTGTAAAGGATGGGCTGGGTGAAAGCGGGCTCGTCGGTCTCGTTGTGGCCGCGGCGGCGGAAGCAGTACATGTCGATGAACACGTCGCGGTGGAATTGTTCACGGAACTCGAGGGCGAGTTGTGACACCATGCAGACGGCTTCGGGGTCATCGCCGTTGACGTGAAAAATGGGGGCCTCGATCATCTTGGCGATGTCGGTGCAGTAGCGGGTCGAACGAGAATCGTGCGGGTCGGTGGTGAAACCGATCTGGTTATTGATGACAAAATGCAGCGTGCCGCCGGTGCGATAACCGGGGAGTTGAGAGAAATTGAGGGTTTCGGCGACGACGCCTTGGCCGGCGACGGCAGCGTCACCGTGGATGAGCAACGGGAGCACTTTAGTGCGCGTCTCGGTGTCGCCGCGGATGCGTTGGCGGGCGCGGGCTTTGCCTTCAACGACGGGATTTACGATCTCGAGGTGGGAAGGGTTGGCGGCGAGGCGGACTTCAACCTTGGCGCCGGAAGTCGTCGTAAGGATGGACTCGTAACCGAGGTGGTATTTCACGTCGCCATCACCGGCGACGGTGTCGGGTAGGTAATTTTCGGAGAATTGTTCGAACAGCTGGTCGAACGATTTGCGCATCACCGAGCAAAGAACGTTGAGGCGACCGCGATGGGCCATACCCATGACGATTTCTTCGACGCCGACATCCGGGCTGTGGTCGATGATGGCATCGAGCGCGGCGATGATCGTTTCGCCGCCTTCGAGGGAGAAACGTTTTTGGCCGACGTATTTGGTGTGGAGGAAACGCTCGAATAACTCGGCCTTGTGGACGCGACGCAGCATGCGGACCTTCTGGGGCTGAGTAAATTTCGGCTGGAGGCGCGTGGACTCGATCCGATCCTGCAGCCAACGGCGGCAATCGGTGTCTTGGATGTGTGCGTATTCGATGCCGACGTGGCCGCAGTAGGTTTGTTGGAGCGAGGCGACGATGTCGCGCAGCTTCATCTGTCCGCCATTGAGATAGGTGCCCGTGTCAAACGACGTGTCGAGATCGGCTTCGGAGAGATTAAATTGATCGAGGGAAAGTTTCGCGAGTGGAGCTGGGGCGTCGCTGAGCGGATCGAGGTGCGCCTGGAGGTGGCCGATCGAGCGGTAGGCGTTGATGAGGTAGTGGACACGGGCCTGTTTGAGGCTGTCGATGATGTTGACGTTGGCTGCTGCGTCGGTGGGGCCAGCCAAAGCGGAGGCGAGCGTGCCGTTGTTGTTGCCCAGGCTGAAGCCTTGGAAGAAGGCGCGCCAAGTGGGGTCGACGGAATCGGGTTGGTCGAGCCAGGCTTGGTACATTTGCTCGATCACGGCGGCGTTGGCGTGGGTCGGGACGGACATGGAATTCATGGAAGAAGCGTTTGGGTTTAAGGTGACTTGAGCGCAGCGTGCAGGGGTTGAGCCGGCGCGCGCGATCTCGCCAATAAAAGATGGAGTTTAGTATAAAACAGGCCTCGCTGGTCTAGACAAGCGCGAGGGGGGTGGCTCTGAGGGATTGCAATCCCGCTTAAGGTAGGTAGCAGACGGATTAGTAGCCCATCTAAGAGTATGGGCGTCGAAGAAGGATGAAAATTTCATAACTATAACTTTAAAAACATCATGGAGATTCAAATCAAAGCCGCGATCGTTGGTCTACTCGCCGCGATTAAGGTGGGGGACGGGCAATCGGTGGCCGAGGAAATGGCGCATTTGGATGATTTTCTGGC
>CAMDRP010000048.1 GCA_945906965.1 Opitutus sp. GAS368
CGGGGGTTCGAATCCCTCTGGCTCGACGATACACTTGATGAAGACGAGAGCCGGCTTCGCCGCGGAAGTGCCGCGCACATCCTCGCGCATGTGTCGGTGACTCGTCGTGGGGCTCGCGTGTGCAGGGCTGCGCAAGGCGCAAGGTGCGAAGAAAAATTGCCGCAAGAGCACGCGCGATTTTCAAGCCCACCTCACCGCCCACGGCTTCGTGTGCGCCCTCAAGCTGGTCACCGCAACCACCCCTTCCGCGTGGCTCGCAAATTAGAAAAAATCGGCCATCTAGGACTGTCTGTATCACGCGATCGCGCTTGCGCGCGGGCGGAAGCGCGCTCCTTGATGATGCATTTGATGCGGTCCACCCCTGATCGAAACAAGATCCTCTCGGCCCTTACCAACTGGCTTAAGCATCCTGCGCGCGAGCAGGTGGTGCGGGTGCTGGAGGGGAAGCGCCCCAGCGACGAGCATCCGGCGTTCTTCATGGAGGTACCCCGGTTGATTGTCGGCCTGGAAGGTCGCGGCACCTTTCTCACGATCGAAAACGATGCCGAGGTGTTGCTCGATCTCGCTCCTGGTCAGGTGATGTTTCTCTCGCCCTACACGTGGATTTGTCCACTGCCGCGGGCCCCATATCGTTCGCTCGGGGTTGTCCTTCGTCCGGACTCGACCCGGCTGACCATTCACGCCCGCAGCGCGATCGCGGCCGACGGAACGATTCCGAGCCGCTACGAGGCCCAGTGGCGTACGCTCGAAACGCTCGGTCCGAAAAGCGATCATCTGCTGCAACTCTTGCGCGAACCCCCCGCTCTCCTGCTGGGGGAGCGGACGTTTACGTTATTGATGGAAGTGCTGCTGGCGGAACTGGCGGCCTTGGTGAAACGCGCGCCTGAACATGACCGCCCCAGTCAAACCGTCCTCTGGCAGTCGGTGTGTGATTATTTGTCCGAGCATTGGTCTGACCCGCAATTAAGTCGGAAGGAAACGGCCCGCTTTTTCAACCGGCATCCGAATCACTTCTCGCGCTTTTTCCATGCGCATACCAAACAGAATTTCCGGGTCTATTTAAACGAGATCCGGCTCGAGCGTAGCCTGCATTTTCTGCGCGATTTGCGCTATAATGTGACGGACGTAGCCAATCTGTGCGGCTTTACGGATGCGCAATATTTTATCCGATGCTTTCGTCAGCGCTTTGGCTTTACGCCCGGCAAATACCGGAATCGTCGGGAGGATTGAGTCCACCACGAGTTCGTTGGCCCGCCCGCTCGCTTGTTCGACGCTCGCTCCGACGCTACGTTTTTCTGGTTTTTGTTAGGTTATTCGCCTGTGGCCAGACCTCATTTTTCGTTTGGCTTATGTTGCTGCCGCTTTCGGTCAACCTCGCTCCACCCCGGCGTCATCCGACGTCATTCCGCTCAACCTGCCGCTCTGCGGTCATATCCCCATGCCGTTGCCTACCTTTTGCCCCCGTATCGTCTTCACCGTTCTCCTCGTTGCTTCAGGTCCATTTGGATTAGCGCAACCGGGAGGAAATGGCCAGGCGCAAGGACACTTGGGTGCGACTGAGGCCCGGTCGTTGCCCCCGCACCCTGTGAAGAATCCACAGTCCCGCGTGATGTTGACCGGCGACTGGGTTCCGGCGGATCCGCATCAAATCGACTTTGAACGGCTGCCGCGCCTGCCAGTTCAGCATGCGGTGGTGAGCGACGTGCGGCCGCGCAACGGGGTCAATCAGCACAACTATCTCATTCATCACGACGGTCAGTTTTGGGCGATGTGGAGCGATGGACCGGAGATTGAGGACCGAGTGGGGCAAGTGGTGAAATACGCCACGAGTCCCGACGCCATGCAGTGGTCGGAGCCCAAGTTCATGATGTCCTATCCGCCGAATTCCGGGCCGGACTCACCGCATTATAATACCCGCACCCTTCAGGGACTGCGCTATATATCCCGGGGGTTCTGGATTCGGGAGGGGCAATTGCTTGCTTTAGTGTCCCTCGATGAAGCGGCGGGCTTCTTTGGTCCCAGTCTCGAGCTCCGGGCCTACCGCTGGAACAAGCCCGCGCAGAAGTGGGATGACATCGGTGTGGTACAGGATAACGCGATCAATAATTTCCCGCCCCAGAAGCTTCCCAGTGGGGAGTGGGCGATGTCCCGTCGCATGCACGACTACAATACCACGGGCGTGCAGTTCCTGATTGGCGGGGTCAAGGCGTTGGACCAATGGGAATCAATCCCGGTCGTGCGTGGCGCCGGCGACGACGTGGCTCTGAAAGCAGAGGAGCCGATCTGGTGGGCATTGCCGGATGGCAATCTGATGGCGCTGTTCCGCGACAACGGTCCCAGCCGGTATCTGTTCCGGGCATTCTCGACCAATAATGGGCGAAGCTGGAGCACTCCGGTGCAGACCGATTTTCCCGACGCGCGCTCCAAGCTGCACGGTCTGCGCCTGAAGGATGGTCGCTATGTGTTGGTTTCGAACCCGAATCCGAAGAAGCGCGATCCCATGACCCTGGCGGTGAGCAAGGATGGCATGACGTTCGACCAGCTCTATTACCTGACCGGCGGGCGTCATATTGACTACCCGCATGTGATGGAGCACGGCGATTCGATCTATATTGCGCATTCAGGTGGCAAACGCTCAGTCGAGATCCAGCGCGTGCGACTGGCTGACTTAAACGCGATGACAATGCCTCGCTGAGCCGCGAACGGTTGGGCCCCGCCATGGCCGCCCGAGGGGCCCGAACTGCCAACGCTACGTTTTTCCATGTCTTGCTAGTTTATTCGTATGCGCGTTTCCGCCGGCATCGAGTTCCTTCGTACAGCGCTTTCCTCCGACCCGCTGCGGCCGGCGACTTTCCCCCTGTTTGAACCCCGACTTATCATGAACCTCCCTGACTATCGCTTCGGCTTTATCCGGACTGCCTGGCTGCATGTCGCTACGTGCGCACTTGTTCTGCTTTTTGGCGTGTCCACCCTCGTCGGCCAGCCTGCCGGCACCGGGATTGTGACCGGAAAGGTTGCCAATGCCCAGACGGGCGCCTATCTTCAAGGCGCAGAAGTGACCGTAGGCAACGCCACGGCGGTGCTGACGAGTCGCGACGGTTCCTTTAACGTTTCCGGTGTGCCGGCCGGTCCATCCACCGTGCGCGTTTACTATACCGGGCTCGATGCGAGTACGACGACCGTCAACGTTGCCGCCGGACAAACGGTCACGACTAACGTCACGCTGGCGTCGAAGGTGCAGCAACTCGATGCGTTCACCGTTTCCGCCGATCGCGAAGGCGAGGCGGCTTCCATCACGCGCCAGCGGGTCGCGGCCAATGTGATGAATGTGGTATCGACGGACGCTTTCGGGAGCGTGGCTGACGGCAATATTGGTAATCTGATGGTACGCCTTCCCGGTGTCTCCGGCGAGTTCGAGAACGGCGAAGTGGTCGGAATCAAAATCCGCGGTACTCCGGTGGAGTTTAGTTCGCTCAACGTTGATGGCGTGCGTTCCACCGGTGCATTTTCCGGCTTCAATACCCAGGGTGATCGCGGCGCCCAGAGCGATCAGATCCCGGCAGAGTTCATCAAAGAGGTTCAGGTCACCAAGGCACCCACGCCAGAGATGGCGGCCGACTCGATCGGCGGCTCGACGAATCTCGTTACGAAGTCGGCCCTGGACTTTAAGGAAAACGTCCTGACCTACCGGATTGGCGCAAACTATAACACACATCGGGATGATCGGAAGAACTTCACCCCGAATGCCGCCATGAGCTGGCTCACGCGGATCGGCCGGAACCGGGATATCGGCATGGCGCTTTCCCTCAGCTATACCGACACCGAGGCGCCGCGCGATCGCGTCGCGACTCAACGCGTGGAGGCGGATGGACGGGCCACCCAGGCGCGCACTCTTACGAATATCAATCAACGCATCCGAGGCGGAGCCGGGCTGAAGTTCGATTACCGACTGGGCGAGCGCACGAACGTGTATGTAAAGTTCCAGCACAACTACTATTTCTTTAACAGTGATCGGCTAGTTTATGCGGCCTCCGACACTGCGACCCGCCGCGTGGCGGATTATAATGTGGTGAGTCGGGCCCAGATTCAGGCGGGCGTGCAGCCGCGCACGACCGCGAATCTGACCGCCAGTGTGGCACCGGGGTACACCCCTAGCTTCACAGAAATGCTGAGTGCGAATTGGACGTTTGATGGCGACAACAATGAAAAGACCGGACGCCAGTATCTGGCCGACATCGGTGGTACGACCAAGCTCAACGGCGATCAGGAAATCACCTATCAGGCGTCGTATGCGCCCTCGTCGTTTAAGAGCAACCTGCGGACGTTCCTGATGACCTTCCAACGGCCGATTGGAATGACGGTGGATTCGACGGCGAACCGTTCGCGTCCGGTCTTCCGGCAGACTTATGGTCCGAGTATTCTCTTCGGGCAGACGGATTTTAACCTGTATCGGGCCCAGATGCAGCAGCAGCCGGAAACCGGCGAGGAGGAAGTGGTTAATCTGAAGAGCGACTACTTGAAGCGCTTTCGCCAAGATCGTTTCACGGGTGAGCTGAAGGCGGGTGTGGCCTGGCGGCAGCAGTATCGCAATCTCGCGGTGGGCCGTCCAAACTGGAACTATACCGGCACGGACGGGGTCGCGGGCAATGCGGACGACAATCTCGGTCAGTTCATGCAGGCCAAGCCAGCGTACACCGTCTTCAATAGCATGGGCTTGTGGCCGCAACTTCCCGTGGTGGATTACCCCAAGGCGTGGAATTTCTTTAATACGCGCCCCGAGGCGTTTCGTCCGGTTGGAACCTCAACGACGGAGGCACCCAACTACAGCGAGATCACGGAAGACGTGTACGCGGGGTACATCCAGGGAAGCGCTCAAATCGGAAAGCTCAATGTGCTGGGAGGAGTTCGGTTTGAACGGACCAAAATCGATTCCGTGGGGCGTTACTCGGATCCGCGCAATCCTACCCTCGTACGGACTTCACGCAAAAGCGGGTACGATGATTATTTCCCGAGCCTGCATTTCCGCTATGACATCACGCGGCAGTTGATTGCCCGAGCGAGTTACTCCACGGGAGCAGCGCGGCCGAATATGTCGGACCTTTATCCCACCACGACGGTGAGCTATGATGCGACCACGGGGCTGGGCACGGTAACCCAGGCGAATCTTGGGCTTAAACCGCAGACCTCGGAGAATTACGATCTATCTCTGGAGTACTATTTTGAGCCCGCGGGTCTGTTCTCGATCGGGGCCTTCCGGAAGGACATTAGGGACTTTTTTTCGCGGACGATCGATGAAATCGATGCGGGTTCGAACAATGGTTTCGGCGGTGACTTCGCGGGCTTCAACCTCAACACCACGACCAATCAGGGCGAGGCAAAGATCGAGGGTTACGAGTTCAACTATAATCAGCAATTCACGATGTTGCCGAAGCCGTTCAACGGGTTGGGTGTTTTTGGTAACTACACCTATCTGACCACGGCCGGGACGTATCGCGAAGGGGCTTCGGAGCTCGCCAAGTTTGTCCCGCGCACCGCTAACTTGGGGGCATCTTTCCGCTGGCGCAAACTCGAGACTCGGATCGCCTGGCGTTATACCGGAGACTACCTGGTTTCCTACAACGCGAACATCAACTCGCAGAACCGTTTCCGCCCCGTTGAGACCATTGACATCAACCTCTCCTATAAACTCTCCCAACGATTTGGCGTGTTCTTCGATGTGATCAACTTGAAAAATAAATGGCCCGAAAATTATACGGGGGTAGATCAGGGGCGAATCACCTTCAGCGACAGCTACGGTACCCGCTATAACATGGGTATTTCGGGCCGCTTCTAATCGGGCTGCCGGCAGGGGCCCGCCGTCGCTGGGTTGGAAGCCATTACGGCCCGCGCCGGCCGCGTCTCAGTTTACGTGGCATGACCGCCCCGCATTTCCAATTTGACCACCTTAAATCAACGCCAGCGCGGTTTCGCATCGCTGTTTTTACGGCCTCTGGTGTGCGGCGTGACCTTGCTTTCCGCCCAGGCCAGCCACGTGGTTCAACCCAAGGCAACCACGGATCAGGCGCAGTTTGCCACGCGCTCGCTCGTGACCTCTGATGGCGCATCACTGGCTTATTACGTGAAACCGGGCCCCGGCCCATCGCTTATTTTGATCCCTGAAACCCACGGGGATCGGACGCAGTTTTATGATGCCGGTTTTTTGCAGAATCTGCCCCAGGATCTGCAGCTGGTGGTGATTGAGACCCGCGGGCAGGGGCGGAGTTGGCCGCCGCCGACGCCCGCTCAGGCCTCAATCGAGCAGTACGCGAGTGATGTGCTCGAAATCGTGCGGCACCTCGGCGGTTCTCCGTGGTATGTCGCTGGCCACAGCCTCGGGGGAATGATCGCCCTGGAGATCGCGGGACGGCGTCCCGCCGGACTGCGCGGCGTGATCGCCCTGGAAGGCTGGGTGCATCACACCGTGCAGCGAAATGCGTTTCCGCCGCGTCGTGCCCGCACGGATACGGAACAAGCCGAGGCGCGGAGGCAGCGGGAGGAGCGTTATCGGACCCAGCGCTGGACCTCGGACGAGGCGGCCGCGCTGACCCGCATGTGGAGTTCGTGGAGTTCAGGTGAACGTATTGTCCGTGAAACGACCTATCCCGTTTTAAGTGTCTGGGGTGATCGCGGCTTTGAGCCGCTTCCCGCGCGGGAGCAACTGCTGCTTCCTCCGACGAATTCCGTGGAAGTTTATTGGGTAAAAGGAGCGGATCATTACGTCACCGAGGCGCCGTATGCGACCGACGTGGCGGGCGCGATGGCGCGGTTCATTGCGCGGGTGGAAGGCGAGGCCGTGGTGCCGCCAGTAACAGCGGTGTCACATGACGTGGTTTTTCGCGAGGAAGGGCGCTTCGGGGGCTGGCCGGCGAATCACGGAGCGTGGGCTTGGGGTGATGAATTGGTGGTGGGGTTTTCCGCCGGGTGGCATCAGACGCAGGATGTGACGCGTCATCAGATTGACCGGAGTCGTCCAGTAGAGCCGGCCCTGGCGCGCAGCACGAATGGCGGACGCACCTGGACCATTGAACGTCCGGCGGGGTTGCTGCCCAACGAGCATTCCATCGCCGCCTTGTCGCCGCTGAGTGTTGCGATGGAGTTTACGCGCCCCGGCTTTGCGCTGACCCTGCGTTATCAGGCTGGAGTCTCGTTTTTCTATTATTCGTACGACCGCGGGCGGACGTGGCGGGGGCCGCACCCTTTGCCGAACTTTGGCACGCCGGGCGTACAGGCGAGAACGGATTATGTGGTGCACGGGCCGGGGGAGGCGACGATCTTTCTCACCGCTTATAAGATGGATGGAAAAGAAGGGCGGCCATTCTGCGCCCGCACGATGGACGGCGGCGTTACCTGGCACCGGATCGGTTTCATTGGTCCGCAGCCGACGGGCTTTGCGATCATGCCGTCTACCGTCACGCTTGCGGATGATTCCTGGTTGACCACGATTCGCGTGAAGGATCCCGCGGGAACCTGGATCGATGCGTGGCATTCGGGTGATCGTGGAGCAACGTGGCAGCAACGGGGCAGGCCGGTAGCGGATGCGGGCGGCACCTCGGGCAACCCGCCGCACCTGATTCGCCTGCGAGACGGCCGTCTCTGCCTAACGTACGGCTATCGTTCGCCCCCGTTTGGCCTTCGCGCTCGGTTGAGCGAGGATGACGGGCGCACCTGGCAGCCCGAGGTGGTGTTGCGGGCGGATGCGGCCGTTCACGATCTGGGATATCCGCGGAGCGCGCAGCGGACCGATGGGAAGATTGTTACGGTCTATTACTATAACGATGCTCCGCAGTCGGAGCGCTATATTGCGGCGACAACGTGGGATCCAGGTCAGCGGCCCACGCTGGAAAAATCCCCCTCACGGTGACCACGAATCGATTCGCCGGCCGGGTCTCGCCTTTCACTTTTATTAATGCCCTTATGAAATCCATTCTTCTCATCGTAATTGCCGTGCTCGCAGGCGCGTTGTCGGGTGCTACTCCCGCGTCATCTTTGGCGCCCATGCTCGATTTGGCTGGGGCGGGGCAGGATCCGACCAAAATCAATTACAGCCGGTTGCCCGTGTTGAAGGGCGAGCACGCGCTGGTCACGCAGGGCCCTTATAATCAACGCGGGATGGAGGCGGTGGTTTTCGATCTCGCCGATGTGAACGATCCGTCCAAATGGAATTTCCGGCTGCATTCGTACCTCGCGCACTTTGAGGGCAAGTATTGGATGATGTGGAGCCATGGCCGGCAGGTGGAGGACCATCCCACGCAGCATCTGCGTTATGCCACGAGTGATGATGGCATCAAATGGAGTGCGCCCCGGATTATTGCCGGGCCGCCCATTCGGGACGGATTTCGCTATATTTCGCGCGGCTTGTGGGTGCGTGATGGCAAGCTGCTGGCGTTGGCCAGCTACGATGAGGCCTACAGCGAGGAAGGCCGGGTCCGGTTTTTCGGCAAGAGCCTGCAGCTCCACGCCTGGGAGTGGCAACCGGGTGCGCGCGATTGGAAGCCGCTTGGGCCCATTGCGAAAGGTGCAATCAACAACTTTCCCCCGGCAAAAATGCCGAATGGAGACTGGGGAATGATTTGTCGCGGGCCCGGCTATGATCGCGATGTCTTCATGTTGAGTGGAGGGATCGAGTCTCCGGCATCCTGGAGACGCTCCCCGATCGTCACGGAGTTGCCGGCTGATGGCTTCCGTCCGGAAGAACCAGACTGGTGGACGCTCCCGGACGGCCGGCTGCTCGGACTGTTTCGCGACAACAGCCGCTCGGGCCGGTTCTACCGCGCGGTGTCGGCGGATAATGGCCGCAGTTGGTCGGCGCCGACTAAAACCAACTTCCCCGACGCGACCTCAAAGTTTTTTTGCCTCCGCACCTCACGAGGTTTTTATGCGATGGTTTCGAACCCCAATCCCCAAAGTAGGAATCCACTTGGTATCTCCACTTCCTCGGACGGCGTGACATTTACCCACATGGGGCGCCTGCCCATTCCGGTCGCGCCGGGAGGCGGCGCCTTTGATGCGGCACACACCTCGGGCTCGGTGCAGTATCCGCATGTGATCGAGCACGACGGACACCTGCTCATCTGCTACTCACGTCACAAAACCGGCATCGAGGTGATCAAGGTTTCCCTCGATGAGGTGGAGCGACTTCATACGGGTCGGCTCTGAAGCCTAGCCAGCGACGATGGAACCGGGATCTTACTCTCTTAAGTGAACCAAATTTTTTAAACATGAAAATAGCCCGAATCACCCCAGCGATAGTTCGCTGCTCTTTGCTGGGAGTACTCAACGCTACGCTGGTGCTCGCGGCATTGCCATCGCCGCTGTATCCCACGGTTAATCCGACCTCGCCGTTAATGCTCGCCGGCGATTGGGTGCCGGCCGACCCGCATGCGATCGACTTCGATGCGCTGCCCCGGATTCCGTCGCGCCATGTGGTGGTGAGCGATGTGATTGCCTCGGGTGGCGATCGGGTGAATCAGCACAATTATCTTGTCCATCACGCCGGCCGATTTTGGGCGATGTGGAGCGATGGACCGGGAGTTTCGCGCGGCCACGGCAAAGTCCCCGGGCACGACAACCCGGGCCAGCACGTTTCGTTTGCCACCAGTCCCGATGGCCTGACCTGGAGCGCGATCGAGAACCTCACCGGTGCTCCCGACACCGGGTTCGGCTGGATCGCCCGAGGTTTCTGGGTCCGCGAAGGAAAACTGCTGGCGCTGGCGAGTCGGTATCAGGGGAAAGGTTACCACGGAGAAGGTCTCTCCCTTCACGCGTTTGAGCTTCTGGCTGGCGAACTGCCCCGCTGGGGCCATCTCGGCCTCGTGTTTGATGATGCGTTGAACAACTTTTCCCCCAAGCGGCTGCCCTCGGGTGAATGGATGATGTCGCGCCGGGACGGAAACCAGAATGTCCATTTTCTAGTCGGCGGCACGGCCGGTTTCGACCGGTGGACCTCGTATCCGGCCGCCGGTTACACTGACAACGCCGAGCGTCCGGAAGAACCGTACTGGTGGGTCCTGCCTGATAATAAAAATATCCTGGCGCTGTTTCGCGACAACAGCGGGTCCGGTTTTCTGCTACGCGCCTTCTCCTTTGATAATGGCCGGAACTGGACCCCGCCGGTACGCACCAATTTCCCGGATGCCAAATCGAAGTTTAGTGGCGTTAAACTACCGGACGGACGCTATGTACTCGTCTCCAATCCGCACCCGAAACGCCGGGATCCTCTGACGCTGTCTGTGAGCGACGATGGGGTGATTTTTAACCGCATGGGTTATCTGGTCGGTGGACGTCACGTCGACTACCCACACGTGATCGAGCGTGAGGGAAATCTTTATATCGCTTTTGCGACCGCCAAGCAGACGGTCGAAGTGTTGCAGGTGCGGGTGGCGGATCTGGCGATGCTGAAAAATCCACTCCCCAGGTCCCCATGATTTCCCCGCCGCGACGCAACATGAGATTGAGTCGAGGAACGGCCGCGGCCTGCCTGCTGCTGGCGTGGTGGGGCGGGGGCTTTTCCGCGATCGCGGCGACCGTCGCGCCGGTGCGGCCGAATGTGCTCTTCCTGGCGATTGACGACTTGCGTACGGCTTTGGGCGCGTACGGAGATCCGCTCGCCCGGACGCCGAACCTCGATCGGTTGGCGCAGCGCGGCTTGATTTTCGATCGTGCGTATTGTCAGCACGCCCTGTGTGCCCCTTCCCGCGCTTCGGTGATGACCGGGCGTAGACCTGAACGCTTCCCGGAAATCAGCGCGGGTGCGCAGGCGGCGCATTACCGGGAGGTGTTACCCAGCGTTGTGACGCTGCCGCAATTATTCAGACAACGGGGTTACCACACGGAGTCGATTGGCAAGGTCAACCACGTGTATCCACCGTTATTGGACCCGATCTCGTGGTCCGTGCCGGAGCGTCTCGCGGCGGTGGTAAAGCGTGACGAGTATTTGCGGCCTGAGAATCGGGTGGGTGGCTTGATCGAGCCCATGCGAAAAGGCGGAGCGACCGAGTCGGTGGCCGCGCCGGATAATGCCTATGTGGATGGCCAGGCGGCCGACGCTGCGATCGAAGCGCTGGGGCGATTGCGGGATCTCCCCTTCTTTCTCGCGGTGGGCACGAAGCGGCCCCATCTGCCCTTTTCGGCGCCGGAGCGTTATTGGCAGATGCATGCGCGGGAGGCGTTCGCGCTCACCGGCCCAGCCGCCGAGCCTTTTTCGCCGGAGCAGATGCAGCAGTTTCCCTGGCGCCATGAATGGGCCCCCGGTCGCGGGGAACTGCGGGGATATCCGGATGTTCCGAGCCAAGGATACCTATCCGTTGATAAATTACTGGAGCTGCGTCACGGCTACTATGCCGCGGTTAGTTACGTCGACGCGCAGATTGGACGGATTATCGATGAACTCGATCGACTGAACCTTTCCGAGCGCACGATTGTTGTTTTATGGTCGGACCACGGCTTTCACCTCGGAGAGAACGGTCAGTGGGGCAAGAAAACCAACACGGAACTCGATCTTCGTGTGCCCCTGATGGTGATTGCTCCCGGTCGCACCCAGCCGGGCACGCGCACGCGGGCGCTGGTGGAGTTGGTGGATCTGTATCCGACCCTGGCCGAGCTGGCGGGACTGCCGCGGGACGCCGGATGGGAGGGCACGAGCTTTGTTCCGATATTGAGTGAGCCGAACCGCCCTTGGAAAAAGGCGGTGTTCAGCCACTCCATTAGAAATGGCATGCATGGGCGAGCGGTCCGAACCGATCGTCATCGTTATATTGAATGGACGAAAGGTGCGGAAGGCGAACGCGTGGATATGGAATTTTATGACCTCGAAGTAGACCCCTTCGAGCGGCGCAATCTGGCCTCGACCGACGCGGCGGGCGTGGCCCGCCATGCGAAGCAGCTGAAACGCGGATGGAGGGGAGCCCTCCCAGACCCGGTGGCAACGGTCGGGGCGGAATCCCGGGGCGTCCCGCCTGCAGCTGCGAAGGCTGCTTTGGCCCCCATGCTTGATTTACCCGGCATGGGCGGAGACCCGGCCGCCATCAACTTCAACGAGCTGCCGATCCTTTTGGGAGAGCACGCGTTCGTGACCCACGGGAACCTCCCCTGGGGTTTCCGCAACCACAGCTATCTGGCGTATCATGATGGTCAATACTGGTGCATGTGGAGTCACGGTCCAGCGCAGGAAGATCGCATTGGACAGCGGGTGGCCTATGCGACCAGCCGCGATGGAATTCGGTGGACCGAAGGGCGTTTCCTTTCCCCGGAGCCGCGGGGCTTCGGCCCGAACTCTCCTGGTTTCGGGGAGCGTTCTCCGACTGGGTTTCGTTACATCGCCCGGGGCTTCTGGCAACGGGAGGGTGAACTACTGGCGCTAGCCTCGCTGGATGAGGCGGGCGGTTTTTTTGGTCCCAGTTTGCAGCTGCACGCGTTCCGGTGGAATGCGACCGCTGGCACCTGGGACGACAGCGGCGTGATTGCGGATGACACCATTAACAATTTTCCACCGGTGCGTTTGGATAATGGCGACTGGGCGATGGTCCGGCGCAGTCACGAACGGAATGTCACCCTGTTGCTCGGGGGCGTGCGTGCGCCCTCTGATTGGGCGACGGCGCCGCTCGCAAAATATGATTCGGGTGCCGGATTTCGCCCAGAGGAGCCGTTGCTCTGGACGCTGCCGGGCGGAAGGGCGATGGGTTTCTTTCGCGACAACGGCCACTCCAAGCGCGTGTTTCGAGCGTGGTCCGATGATCACGGTCGCAATTGGACAGTACCGGAATCGACCAATTTTCCCGACGCCACCTCCAAGTTCTTTGGTCTTCGGACGTCGCGTGGCTGGTACGTGCTGATCTCGAACGCGAACCCGACTCCGCTGCAGCGAAACCCGCTCTGCCTGTCGCTCTCCGCAGACGGGGTGACCTTTACCCGGATGGCGCGGCTGCCAGTTCCCACTTCTCCAGAGGATTCGCTTCCGCGGCAAGGCATACGGAAGGCCGTGGGCTTTCAGTACCCGCATGCGATTGAGCACGACGGTTACCTGTGGGTGGTGTACTCACGAAACATGACTACGATTGAAGTCATCAAATTATCGCTCGATGAGTTGGAGTCCTTTCATCGCACGGGTCAGGGGGCACAGCGCTAACGCATGCGAGTCGACCCGCACTCATTTGACCTAGTGGTGGCCGAGGCGACGCCAGCGGGAATCGCCATGGCCGTGCGAGCAGCGCGCGAGGATTTACGGGTTCTGCTGGCAACGCGCGGGCATCATCTGGGTGGGATGCTGGCGAGCGGGCTCGGAGTTTGGGATACGTTGATTCCAGGGCGGCGCGCGCCGATCTACGATGAAGTGCGGGCGGCGATTCTTAAGCATTATCGCGACAGCGCTGGTGAAGACTCACCGCAGTATCGGGCGGCGCTACCGGAGCCGGAAGGTCATGCAAATGGCCGATTCGAACCCTCGGTGGCGGCGAAGGTGTTTGAAGTCCTGGTAGCGGACGAACCACTCCTCACGGTCTGGCGGGAGATGGAGCCGGTAGCAGTGAAGAAGGAGGGAAGCCGGATTGTGGCGGTTGATTTCCGCGACCGCGCAACTGGCGCGGTGCGGCAGGTGTTGGGGAAGGTATTTGCGGACTGCACGTATGAAGGAGATCTGGCGGCACTTGCGGGGGTGGCGTTTCGCCTGGGAAGGGAAGGGCACAAAGAGCATGGCGAGCCGCATGCGGGACGGATTTTTTTGCGGCCGGCGGCAATGGAGCGGGCAGATCCCGCCGTGGCGGCGCTCGCGGCGCGGCGGCGGCCGTGGCAGCTGCGATCGTTTACCGAGTTTCAGGAGATCGTGCCGGCGGATGGCGCAGGTTCCCAGGATGACGCCGTACAGGCGTTCAACTATCGGACAATTCTCAGTTGTGATCCAGAACATCGCGTGCCGGTGACCAAGCCTCCTGGCTACGATCCTACACCGTATCGAGATCTTGAGTACGATTCCTTGGTGCAGCCGCTACCCAATCGCAAAGCCTCATGGAATCGACCCCAATTGCCGGGCCGGGGCGCGGAGTATGTGCTAGGGGATCCAGACACGCGGCGGCGGATTCGCGATGAACATTGGGCTGCGACGCTGGGTTTGTTATACTTTCTGCAGAGCGATCCCGAGGTTGAGACGGCCGTTCGCGATCGCTGGAGCCAGTATGGTTTGGCGGCGGATGAGTTTGCGGAGAACTCGTCCCGACCCTATGAGTTATACGTTAGGGAGGGCCGACGGATTATGGGCCGCGCCCTTTTGACCGAGCATGACACCCGTCCGGCTGAAGGGTACGAACGTGCGCCGATTCATGCGGACAGTATCGGGGTCACGGAGTGGTATGTGGATATTCATGTCTGCGGGGTGGAGCGGGTGGCGAATAGTTTTCGGGATGGAAAAATGATGCTCCATGTCGAATCGGTTCCTGGGCAGGTGCCCTATGGCGCCTTGCTCCCGCGAGAGATTGACAACCTGCTGGTGCCCGTGGGCCTGTCGGCGACGCATGTGGCGTTTTCCGCGGTGCGGCTGGAGCCCACTTGGATGGCTTTGGGAGAAGCGGCGGGATTCGCGGCAGCGCAGGCCGTCCGGACTCGGACGTGTCCAGCGAATCTGAATACGAATCGGTTGCAGCGGACGCTGGCGCAGGCGGGCGTGATGCTGGCCTTCTTCAATGATGTTGGGCTTGGTGGCCCCGAATCCGCCCCAGAGAACTCCGCCGCTCAGTATTTTGGCACAAAGGGATGTTTTCCTGGGTTCGATGGGCGGCTGGATCAGATCATTCACGCCGTGGAAGCGGAGCGGTGGGTAACGGCGGATTGTAATGGCTTGGCCGGTACACCGGCGTCTCGGGAACTTGCGGCGGAGTTGGCGGCGCGTGGAAGCGCCTGCGAAGAAAGTACCCGAGCCGTAACCGGCGCACGACTGACGCGGAGGGACGCGCTGCTTCAGCAATGGAGCAAGCTGCTGGAAACCGATCTGCAAGACCTCTGATGCGCCGTGACCTCATTACTCCCCTCTTGCCTGTCCCTCGGCCCATCATCGTTTGCCATTTTCAGTCGAGGTGGCAGACTCACCGCCGGTCACGAGGCAGCTCAACGCAAGTCGTGGCCTCCGCGGGTGGCGCCGCGCTACATATTTACAACTATGAGTGCCTCTTTCCTCTCTCGCGGTCACGTCAGTCGGTTAAGCTTTGAGCCCTGAATGGCATTGGAACGCTCATCGCTACTTTTCTGGTTCGGTCAGACTGCGCCGGCTGGCCAAGGGACGGCATCCGTCCCGGGGGTGCGCGCGGACGAACGTGGCTGCCAGCGGCCGTCGGACGCCTAACCATATAATTTTCCCATGGACATCTCCATTCGCCCCCTGGATGCGATTACGGTTGGTCTTTATCTGGCAGGTATGCTGGGCATCGGTGCCTATTGCGCACGACGAGGCAGTAGCGCGGAAACCTACTTCGTGGGCCAGCGCAATTTCCCGGGTTGGGTGGTCGCGCTGTCGATGCTCGGAACAATTATCAGTTCGACCACGTTTCTGGCGCTTCCCGCAGCCGCCTATGTGCTTGATTGGCGTCAGTTGACGGTGAACCTCGTGGTCCCGTTTGTGGCGATCGTGGCGGTAATCTTTTTCATCCCGTTCTTTCGACGCGCCGGGCTGACTTCGGCCTTTGAATACCTGGGAGACCGGTTTGGTCAGCCGGCCCGGCTTTATGGTGCGATCGGCTTTATCTTTCTGCAGCTGATCCGCGTGGCGCAGGTGCTCTTTCTAGTTTCGCTGCCGCTGCAGTTTCTCACCGGCGCGCCGATCGGCTGGGTGATCGCGGGCGGGGCCCTTTTTGTAGCGCTGTATACAATTGCCGGCGGCATGGAAACGGTCATCTGGGCCGGCGTGGTGCAGGCGTTGATCATGCTGGTCGGGGGAATCCTTTGTTTGGGTTTCGTGGTGGGACAATTGCCCGGAGGACTCGCGCAGATCATCGAAGTTGGACAGGAGCATCGAAAGTTCAGCCTTGGGTCCATGGCTTGGGATCCGCATGAGCGTACGTTTTGGACCGTGGCTATTCTGGGGCTTGTAAACTGGTTGAATATCTACTCGGGAGAGCAAACGGTCGTGCAGCGATATGTCTCGTCCAAGTCCCTCTGGGAAGCGCGGAAAGCGACCCTAATGTTTTCGGGAATTGCGGTGCCGATGTGGACCATGTTTTTCTTCATCGGCACATCGTTATTCGTGTTTTTTCAGGTATTGCCTGATGCCCGCGTCGGGCAATTGCAGCCGGATCAAGTGTTGCCCTATTTCGTGCTGACCCACGTCCCGGCGGGACTGGCGGGGCTGGTGATCGCCGCGGTCATCGCGGCCGCCATGAGCTCGCTTGATTCCGGGGTGAATTCGATCTCGACCGTCGTGGTGATCGATCTCTTGAAACCCCACTTGGCGCCTGGCCGCAGCGATGCGTTTTATCTTAAGGCAGCCCGATGGGTGGCGGGTGCGGCCATCATGGCGATGGCCTTCGGTGCATTCTCATTCTCGCAGATGAAAAAGGAGAGCATGAACGATGTGAGCCTCATCGTTTTCAGCGTCCTCGGGGGAGCAATTACCGGATTATATATGCTTGGATTCTTCACGCGGCGAGTGGATGGGCGCTCGGCAAATATCGCGCTGGTGATTGCCATCGCTTTTAACATCTATCTCGGTCTGGGCTTGCTGGGCTGGCTTCCGACCGGCTGGAAGATCGGTTTGCACAGCTATTGGGTCGGTGCGCTCGTCAATCTTTTCTTTGTTGTTCTGGCTTATGGGATCAGCCTGCTCCGACGCGTCCCGCCGCAACCTCTCGTCGGCCTCACCGTTTGGACGATGAACCCGGCGAAGTCCCCCGACCCCCAACCCGCGATGGGCGCGATGCGCTGATCGTACTCTAATTTAACGGCTCCAAGTGCCCCTTTCCTCTATCACCGCCCCTGGTGGCGCTTAAACTGTAAAGACTGAAATGGTCTCAGATCGATCCCCTCAATTTTCGTCAACCAGTCGGCCTGTGCCCAAGGGCGCGGAGGCGACGGTGGTTCCCGACGCCCTCGCGCCCGATATTCTCGTGGTGGGAGCCGGGATGGCCGGGGTCATGGCCGCGCTTTCCGCGAAGACCGCGATGAATCGCGTTCTGCTCGTGGAGCCCAGCAATGTCTTGGGTGGACAAGGGACGGCGGGTGGAGTCGCGGGTTTTTGTGGGGACACCGGCAGGGTCAATTGCGACTTCGATGACCTCGTGGCGCGCTTGCGGGAGCATAAGTTCATCCGCAAGTTTAACCCGACTGAGGATCGTCGCTCGTACGATCTGGAGTGGTGCGCGTTTTTCTTGCAGGAGATGGTCTTGGAGAGGGAAATTGATGTGCTTTTGCACTCGCGCGTGACGGCCGCGACCGCCGTGGATGGCGTCATCACCACCGTGGACGTATCCACGGTGGGCGGACTATGCACCCTGCGCCCCAAGTTCATCATTGATGCCACGGGTGCCTGTCTCGTGCCGGCGATGGCGGGCTTTCCGGTGCTGCATGAAGGGGCAAACAAGCAGTTGCCGATGAGTTTGTATTTCACGTTGTGGGATACAGGGAAAGTGGGGCGGGCGTTTCTTCCGCCGGCGTGTGAGGAGTGGACGAGCGATGCGGATATTCCGATGACCACGCTGCATTATTTCGACTCCGGCAAAGTGGAGGTGAAGATGAAAGTGGTCGGCTTTGACGCGGCGGATGGACTGAGTTTCTCCCGCGCCGAAATGCATGCGCGGCGGCAGATGATTAGCTTGATCTATTATCTCCAAACCAAGGGTTTTCGGGGCAAGAAGCTCGATCGCCATGTGCTCTCATCGGTGTCCCGGCATATTGGGGTGCGGGAAACCCGGCGGATCGTCGGGGAGCACTTTCTGACGACGGAGGAGGTGACTCACGGCACGGTGTTCGACGATGCCGTGGCGGTTGGAACCTATCATCTCGATTATCATTGGCCGGATACGATGCTGCGCGGCGATACGGGAATTACCACGATGGTTGAGCCCTATCATATCCCGCTGCGTGCGATGACTCCGAAAGGAGCGCGCAATCTTCTCGTGCCGGGCCGCGGAGCATCGGGTGATCAGATGGCGATGAGTTCGTTCCGCGTGATGGCGCCCGTTTCCCAGATGGGATTCGCCGCCGGCAAAGCGGCGCAGATCTGCGCGCGGGACGGGTGCGGAATTGACGCGATCGACTTGCAGGGATTGCGGAAAATGATTGAGGCGGGCGGGCAGCGGCTCGATCTATCGAGCTACGGGATCTATTTGCGAAACAGCCTCGTGAATCACGAACAGGTGTTCGCGGACGATCGGCCGTTCCAGCAGTGTCATGCGCCGACGATCGCGCAGCTGCGGAACAACCGCTTCCTGGTCGCCTGGTTTGGCGGACCAGCGGAAGGCGCGGAGGATGTGGGGATCTGGATGGCAGATCGTTTTCAATGCGTCTGGTCCACTCCTCGTTTGGTGGCGAAAGTTAGTGCGCAGCCGCATTGGAATCCGGTCCTCGTTCGCTCGCCTGATGGGGCCGTGACGCTTTATTTTCGCGTGGGTGGGACGTGCGCGGAGTGGCGGACGTGGCTCACGGCTTCGAGTGACGAAGGGAAAACGTGGACCACCCCGGTTGAGCTGGAAAGTGAAGATGCCTCGGCTCCTGGGCCGGTGAAACACGCGCCGCTCCAGCTTGCGGATGGAACCTTGCTCGCGGGCAACTCGATGGAGGCGGGTGGCGACTGGCGGATCTGCGTGGACCGCAGCACCGATGGCGGGCGGACTTGGGTTCCGGGCGCGAGTGTGAGTTGGGCGCGTCCTGAAGAAAAGGATACGGGCGCGGGTCGCTTGGGCGACGGCGTGCTGCACTTGAAGGAGACGCTGGATTTATCGGGTCGCGGCGTCATCCAGCCCGCACTGTGGCAATCAGCGCCCGATTGTATTCACCTGTTGGCGCGGAGTAGCACGGGCGCGCTCTATCGCAGTGATTCGTCAGATGCGGGTCTGAGTTGGTCACCGCTGGCCCGCACCGAATTACCGAGCAACAATAGCGGCATCGCGGTGTGTCGGCTGCACGATGGCGCTTTAGTGCTGGCTTCTAATCCGGTGGCGGAAAATTGGGGCGCGCGCACGCCGCTCCGGCTGAGTCTGTCCGTTGATAACGGGCAGACCTGGCCCCATTCCTTGGATATCGAGTCCGGTCCGGGTGAGCATTCGTATCCGGCGATGGTGGCAACGTCGCGAGGAGTCGCCGTGGTATATACTTGGAAGCGGGAACGGATCGCCTTCTGGCACGGCTCGGTCGAACAGATCATGGATCGGGCCGCGATGGAGAAACACACCGCGGCCCTGCATAGCGGGATTATGCCATAAGAGAGATCAAGCCGGGCAGAGGCGCTTGGGAGAAACTCCAAAAAAAGGTCAGTAACATGACCGGCAGCTGAGGAATGGAGTTCACGTTCGGTCTGTTTGTTGGAGCGGCTTTGGGCTTGGCGGCGTATTGGCTACGTCGCGATGGCAGCACTGTTCGCCCAACCTTCGTTGGCCGGTTCCGCCCCGCCCATCCTCTCACAATGTCACGTCAGTCAAGCTGCCCACGAGTTCGGTGATAACGCTCGAGATACTCGTCGACCACACCTCGGAGGACCCACCCTGCGATCCGTCCCTTGACTCGGTCTATTTGTGCGTCAAGTTGTGCGTCATGAGAACAGTTACCGTCAGAGAAGCCCAACACAACTTCGCCGCCTTAGTGCGCCATGTGCAGCGCGGTGAGGAAATTGAGGTGGTTCGACGCAAGATTGCGGTCGCCCGGCTCATCCCACCGCCGGCTGCAGCAGATTTGTCCCGTCCGGTCGACTGGTCGGAACTACCGGCTCGCCTGAAACGCATCTGGCGGGGTCGTTTTGCGACAGGCGCTTCCACGGATGCCATTCTTGATGATTTGAGGGGAGAACGATGAGTCAGCCGTATTTCGATACAGGAGTGGTGCTCAAGCTGTTGGTTCACGAACCGCTAAGCTCGGCGGTGCTGGCCTTCTTAGGCGACCGGAAGGTGGCG
>CAMDRP010000049.1 GCA_945906965.1 Opitutus sp. GAS368
TTAAAATCGGCCGCCAAGTGACCGTCGGGGCCAAATCCGGCGTGATGCGCGATATCGGCGACAAAGAAACCGTGCTCGGTTTCCCGGCCGCACCGGACAAACAGGCCAAGCGCCAATGGATCGGCATCCAACGCCTGCCGGAGATGATCATACAGCTGCGCGACCTCGAAAAACAAGTGGCCGCGCTCACCGCCGCCGCGACTCAACGCCAAGGTTAAGCGAAGGAAAGTCGTCCGCTAAAAAAGCGGGGACCAAGGCTGGATAAGACCGAATGGGCAAAAACCCTGATTTTGACCCCAAAAACCGTGGTTTAGGGCCGATTTTGCCCATTTTTGACTTAAAATCGCAGATTCCCAACTCGTCACTAAAAGGGTTAAACGCTTTTCACGTAGGGCCACGTTGATCGGTACGCCGCCCAACGCGATCATCTTGCGCAGCGGCCACGTCACCTTACCGCAGATGGCCAAAGCCGGCATGGGTGGCTCAACGTCCTGCTCGTACCCCCATCATCACCAGCCTCGTGCTCCTGCTGGGCCGCTTCCTCTTCGGCATCGAACTAGGCGGCGTGATCCCGAAGTAGGTGCGCTAAGCGCCGCCGCCGAGTTTCAGCTTCGTCTGCCCCCGCCCGTCCGCGCTTGGCTTCATCCTCCGCCCCTTTGCCGTTGCTTGGTCCCTGACGGACGGAGGATTCACTGCTTGCGGTCCGCGCACGCTGCGCTGTGCTAAGAGGAATCAACTCGGACGCACGTCCACCCATTCGCATTTTCACCATGCCCTATCTCACGACTATTTTGCAGCTAATTGTGGCCTTAGGAATTCTGAACGTATGGCTGCTTCGCTCCGGCCAAGCGACGGCGTATCGCGGCGGTTCGGCCAAGACTCTCCGGGAGGAGTTTGCCGCTTACGGCCTGCCCATTTGGTTTATGTGGGTTGTTGGCGTGCTCAAGGTGGGACTGGCGCTTACCCTCTTGGCTGCACTGTGGGTTCACCCCTTGGCGCAACCGGCCGCCATGGCTTTGGGAGCGCTGATGCTGGGGGCATTGGCCGTGCACCTTAAAGTCAAAGACCCGATCAAGAAAGCGCTACCTGCCACAGCTGTGCTGGCAATGTGCGTCTCCATCGCGCTACTGTAACCGGCCCTTGGGTCAGAATGCGGCGAAACCCAAGTAGGCGTTCAGCGCCAGATAGAGCAGAGCGGGGGTCGTCTGGGGCAGAGAATCTTTGATTCCGATCCTAACGCCGACCGCAACCAGCATCATAACGGCAAGTCCGACAGCGGCTGCGCGTCCGGCCCAAGGCAGGCTCAAACCCACCACCAAACCGATCGCCCCCACCAATTGCAGAGCGCCGACCAGCAAACGCCGGGATCCCAACCGGTAGCGCTCGAACTCCCTTTTAGTGTGGGCCGAAAGAAAGCAGGCCAAGCCATAAACCAAAAAGGAAAGGGCAGAAAATAAGACCAGCGCGACGTTCACAGGGGTGATGATAGATTATCCACCGGCCTGCGCATACCAAATTCACGCAGCGGTACCGCTGCGGTAACGTCATCACCGGAGCGCGCTCTGCGATGGCCGCCCGTTTGTAGCCTAATAATTCGTTGCCGCATTTTGGTTATTATTAAATCTCAGCGGCCATGCCCCGCCCCCGCAAGATCGGCCAAACCCATCTGGCCGAACCGCCCGGCATCTCCCAGGCGCTGATCTCCCACGCCCTCAACGCTCGCAGCGCGGAGGCGCCGGGGCATTACTGCGGGACGGCGTAGATGTCGGCGAGGGCTTCGCCGGCGGCGCCCGTGGTGCTGATCTCGAGCGTGTAAGCACCCGGCGAGAGCGAGAGGACGAGCGCGGCGTCTTTGGTGCCGGCCTCGAGGGCAAACGCACCCGTGGCGGCGGCCGCAGCGCTGACTTCAGTGTTGTTGGCCCAGGCGTCGTTGAACGCGATACGGGCGCCCGTCGAGTCGTAGACTTTGAGGACAGGGGCGGCCAGCGCGTTGGTGACGCCGAACTTGGCGAGCGTGGGGCCGATGGCGCGCACCAGCACTTTTTGGACGGTGCCGGGCTGGCCGGTGACGATGAAACCGGCGACGAGCGTCTTGCCGGTTTGCACGAGAGCACGGGCGGAGAGGTTGATCAGGCGCGGGGTGTCGGTGGTGGTGAGCTCATCGGCCGCGTAGATCTCGGTGAGCACGGTGCCACCCTTGGCGGCGTCGTCGCTGACTTGGACCGTGTAACCGCCGGGGGCGAGCGTGGCGCTGACGGCGGCATCGACGCTGCCGGCGTTGTAGGCGAAGGCGCCGAGGCGGCTAGCGAGGGCGGAGAGCGTGACGCTGCTCGACCAACCGGCGTTTTCGAGGATCTGTTTACCGTTGGCGTCGATGACGCGCAGGTGCGGTTTGGCGACGGCGTCGTCGATGCCGAACTGGGCGAGGGTCGGACCGGCGGCGCGGATGAGGACGCGTTTGTCGCTGGAGCCGGTGATGACGAAGCCCGTGGTGGTCAGGCCGGTGGGGGTGACCGTGGCGCGGGCGGAGAGGTTGTAAAGAAGCGGGCTGTTGGCGCGGGTCGAACCGGCGGCGGCGACGGCGATGTTGAGGCGCGTGGAGATGGAGCCGCCGGCGTTGGTCGCGGTCACGGTCACGGTGTAGGTGCCGGCATGGGTTGGCGTGCCGGTGATAATGCCGGTGATGGGGTCGAGCGAAATGCCTGGGGGCAGGTCATCAGCGGAGTAGGTGGCGACGGTGCCATCGGCCATGGCGAGTCGGAAGGCGGTGCCCGTAGTGGCGCCGACGGCGGCGATGGCGTTGAAGGCCGGCGTGACGGAGTAGTTAAACGTCTGGAGGCCGCGAAGCAGGCCATTGGCGCGACCGGTGGCGCGGACGTAAAAGGTGTCGGTGGCGGGCAGGTTGATACCCGTGATCTGCCAGTTGCTGGTGGCGCCGACGCGGGTGCCGAAGCCGAGGACGGTCCAGTTGGCGGAATCGGTGGAGAATTCGAAGCGCGCGGAGGTGAGTTCGGGGCTGCTGCCGGAGCGTTGCCAGGTGACGGAAGTGCGGTTGGAGGCGGCGACAAGTGCTTGGGCGGCGGCGCTGGTGCTGGAGAGGCGGGCGAGGTTGTAACGGGCTTGGCCAGCAACCGTGCTGAACGTGCCGCCAAGGACGGGAGCGCCGTCGGATTGGACGAGGGCGGTGTAAATCGTGCCGTTAGCGGAGGCCTCGAAGGTGGGGTCGAGGGTGCCGTCGGCGTTGAGGCGGGCGAGCGAGGCGCGGCCGGTGTTGGCGACGGTGGTGAAGGTGCCGCCGAGGATGATCTTGCCATCGGCGGTGGCCGCGAGGGTGCGGACTTCGCCGTTGACGGCGGTGGTGAAGGCGGCATCGAGGGTGCCGTCGGCATTGAGGCGGGCGAGGCGCAGGCGGGAACCGCCGTTGACGGTGGTGAAGGCGCCGGCGATCAAGAGTTTGCCATCGGGACGGACCAGGAGGGCGTTGATGGCGCCATTAGTGATCGGGGCGAAGCCGGTATCGAGCGCGCCATCGGTGTTGAGGCGGGCGAGGTTAGTGCGAGTGACGCCAGCGACGGTGGAGAAGGTGCCGCCGAGGAGAAGTTTGCCGTCGGCTTGGAGGGCGAGAGCGGCGACGTTGCCGTCGACGTTGGGGTTGTAGGAAGACTCGAGGACGCCAGTGATGGAGAGGCGAGCGAGGCGATTGCGGGGGAGGCCGCCGATGCTGGTGAAGTTGCCGCCGACGATGACCTTGGTGTCGTTTTGCTGAACGAGGGCAGCGACGAGACCGTTGGGGTTGGGGGTGAAGGACGGGGAGGCATTACCGTCGCCGTCGACAAGGGCAAGGTTGGCGAGGCTGGAGCCGCCGATGGTGGCAAAGGCACCGCCGACAAGGACGCTACCGTCGGCTTGCAGGCCGGAGAAGGAACCAGCCGCGAGGGCGCTGCCGTCGGAATTGGCGACAACGGCGTAGACGGGTCCGTTGGGGCCAGGGTTGAAGCCGGGGTTAAGCACGCCATCGCTGTTGAGGATGGCCAGGCGAGTGCGGCTGGTGCGGAAGGCCGCGTTATTGGGCTGGAAGGTGGTGAAATCGCCACCGACGAGGATGGTGCCGTTGGCGTAGGGGGCGATGGCGCTGATGGGGGCGTTGGCGGACGGGTCGAAGTTGGAGTCGAGGGTGCCGTCGGTGTTGAGGCGGGCGATATAGTTGCGAGCGTAGGAGCCGAGCTCGTTCGGTCGGACGGCGGTGAAGGCGCCACCGATGATGGGCTTGCCGTCGGCGGGCTGAAGGGCGATGGCGTAAACGATGCCGTTGGGCATGGGGTTGAAGCCGGTGTCGACCGTGCCGTCGGCATTGAGGCGGCCGAGGTAATCGCGGGTGGTGGCCGTGCCTGTAGCGCCAGGTTGGAAGGCGGTGAAGGCACCGCCCGCGAGGAGTTTGCCGTCGGTTTGGAGGGCGAAGGTGTAGACCGCGCCGTTAGCCGTGGGGTTGTAGACGGCGTCGACGGTGCCGTCCGTGTTGAGGCGGGCGATGTAGTTGCGCGAGGTGGTGGCGGTGGCGGAATTGGGCTGGAGGGTGATGAAGTCGCCACCGACAATGAGTTTGCCGTCGGCTTGGAGGATGAGCGCGCGGACGTTGGTGTTGGCTTGCGGGTCGTAGGAGGTGTCGAGCGAGCCGTCGGCGTTAAGCCGACCGATGCGGCCGCGACTGACGCCGTTTACGTTATCGAAGGAGCCGCCAAAGATGAGTTTGCCATCGGATTGGAGGGCGAGGGCGAAGATTTCGCCGTTGATGAGGGGTTTGTAGGAGCTGTCGAAGGTGCCGTCGCGGTTGATGCGGGCGAGGTTGGAATTGGTGAGACCCGTCTCGTTAGTGAAGGCGCCGGCGACGACGATTTTGCCGTCAGGCTGGACGAGGATAGTGCGGAGGGTACCGGTGAGTTGGCGGACGCCGTAGTGGTCAAAGGCGGAGCGGAGGGAACTGTCGCGTTCAAACCAGCCGAAGTTGCCCGTGGTCGTGGTCGCGGTGCTGCGGGCGGGTTGAACGATGACGGCGGAGACGGGGCCATCGGGATTGGGGGCGAAGGCGGTTTCGGCGCTACCGGCGGCGTTGAAGCGGGCGAGGTTGCGGCTGGTGGCGCCGGCGAAATTGGCGAAGGTGCCGGCGACGATGAGTTTGGCGTCGGGCTGGACAGCGAGGGTCGTGACTTGGCCACCGTTGGCGGCGGTCAAGGCGGGGTCGAAGGTGGAATCGACGAGGCCGGCCGTAGTGAGACGGACGACATGGTTGGGCGCAAGGACGAGGCCTTGGCCGGCGGGGGTGAGGGCGTTGAAGCCGCCGCTGGCGATGATTTTACCGGTGGACAGGACGGTGAGGCAATTGACTTGGCCGCCGGCGTTGGGGTTGAAGGCGGTGTCGACGGAGCCGTCGGTATTGAGGCGGGCGATGCGGTTGATATCGACGTTATTGGCGAGGACGTCGCCCTTGCGGAAAAAGCTAAATAGGCCACCGGCGATGATCTTACCGTCGCTTTGAATAGCAATGGAGTTGATCTGGGCGCTGGCGCGGGGGTTGTAGGCAGTGTCGACGGAGCTGTCGGCGTTGAGGCGGGCGATGTGGTAGCGCGTCGTGAATTCGGTGTCGGTCTTGGGCTGAAGGGCGGTGAAGGCGCCGGCGATCACGATTTTGCCGTCGGCTTGGACGACTTGGGAGAGAACGTTGCCGTTGAGGTTGGGTTCCCAGGAGGTATCGACCGTGCCGTCGGAGTTCAGGCGGGCGGAGTAAGCGCGGGCCGTCGAGTTGGTGCCAGCGTTGGGCGTGAAATAAGTGAAGCCGCCGCCGAGGAGGATTTTGCCGTCGGAGAGGACCGTGATGACGTTGGGGGTGCCGTTAGAGCCGGGGTCGAAGGCGTCAACGGTGCCATCCGTGTTGAGGCGGGCGAGGTAGTTGCGCGTGGTAGTGGCCGAGGTGCCGTTAGGCTGCAAAGTATTAAAGGAGCCACCGATCAGGAGTTTGCCGTCGGCCTGGAGGGCGAGCGCGGCAACTTGGGCGTTGGGGGCAGGGTTGTAGTTGCTGTCAACACTACCGTCTGCATTAAGGCGAGCGAGGTAGCGACGCGTCGTGCCACTGATGTTGGTGAAGGCGCCGCCGAGGAGGATTTTACCATCAGCTTGGACCGCGATGGCCGAGATGAGGTCGTTGGCGATGGGGGCGAAGGCCGTGTCGACGGTGCCATCGAGATTGAGACGGGCGATGTAGTTGCGGGTGAGGCCGCCGACGATGGTGAAGTAACCGCCGATGAGAGTTTTCCCATCGGGTTGGACGGCGTGGGTAAGAACGCGACCGTTGGCGGAGGGGTCGAGGGTGGTATCGACGGAGCCGTCGGCGTTGAGGCGGGCAAGGCGATTACGGGTGATCGGAATGGAGGCGCCGCTGGAGCGGAGCTGGGTGAAGTAGCCGCCGATCAGGATTTTGGTGTCGGCTTGAGCAGCGAGGGCGTAAATGGGGCTGTTGCAATTGGTGATGAAGGCCGGGTCGAGGGTGCCGTCGACCAGGATCCGGGCGATGTAGGCACGGGGCGATGGAGCGGAGTCGTTGTTGGGCCGGAGGACCGTGAAGGCGCCGCCGACGATGAGCGAGCCGTCGGCCTGGACGAGCAGGCTGTGGACGTTGCCGTTGGCGTTGGGGTTGAAGGCGCCGTCAAGGGTGCCGTCGGCGTTGAAACGAGCGAGTCGACTGCGGGTGGAAACGGCACTATCGCCGATGGGTTGAACGGTGCTAAAGGTGCCGCCGATCACAATCTTGCCATCGACTTGGACGGCAATGGCGTTGACGGAAGCGTTGGGTTTGGGATCGAACTCAGAGTCGGGGTAACCATTAACATTGAGGCGCACGAGGCGGGAGCGAACGGTGGAGGCGCCGCCCTCAGGGTTAAGTGAGGTGAAGGAGCCACCAGCGATGATTTTACCGTCGCCTTGGAGGGCGAGGCTAAGGACGGCGGCGTTGGGGCTAGGGTTGTAGGTGAGGTCGAGCGAGCCATCGGCGTTGAGCCGCGCGAGGTAGTTGCGAACCGTGGTGCCGACCGTGCGGAAGGTGCCGCCGATGACGATTTTGCCGTCGGCCTGGACGACGATCGATGTGACTTGAGGGGCGAGGCTGCCGGTGACGTTGGGGTTAAACGCGGTGTCGAGGGAGCCGTCGGCGTTGAGCCGAGCGAGACGGTTACGCGGGGTGGCAGCGGTCGCGTTGTTGGGTTGGAGCGTGGAGAAGAGGCCACCAATTAGAACCTTGCCGTCGGACTGGAGCGCGATGGCGTTAATCTGGTCGTTGGCGTTGGGATTGAAATTGAGATCCAGGGAACCGTCGGTGTTGAAACGGGCGACGTAGTTGCGGTCGATTTTATCGGAGGCACCGTTAGGCTGGACGGTGGTGAACACGCCACCGACGATGACTTTGCCATCGCGCTGGGTGGTGGCGACGAGAATGGCGCCATTGACGTTGGGATCGTAGCCGTCGTTGGGCGAGGTGCTCTGGCCGAAGAGGGCCGTGGCGGCGCAAGCAAACAAGAGTACACTCGTGCAGACGAGCGCGCGGGCGCCGGAGCGCAAAAACGATGAAGACAGCATGGAAGAAAACGTTTGAACGGTAAAAACTGGGAAAGTCAGCGAGTGGGTCGAGCGCGGCGCAGACAGCCGCGGGCAAGACGAACCGTAAGATTCGACTGCGAGCGCGGCGGGCTGATATGCGTGAGGAGAGAGTTTTTAGTCCCAAGGCCTCGGGCGCAAGTTCCGAAAATCTCCTTCGCGCGGCCCCCAGCAGAGGATGGGCGACCGCGCGTGAGCCCGAAAATAGGGATTTTAACGCAGCAAACCGCGCAAAAACTTCAGCCCCTCGCTCGCCAGCGCATCTTGCGTGGCCGCCAATGGCCGCCATATCGCCGCCGCATCCGCGATCGCTTTGCATTCCGGCGTGAACGACTCGATCACCACCGCACCAGTGTAGCCGACTTCGCGCAAACCTTGCGCGACTTGCGCCCAAGCGACCAGGCCGGTGCCGGGGGCGCCGCGGTCGTTTTCGCAACCGTGCACATGCGCCAGCCGCGGACCGGCGAGGCGGATCGCTTCGAGTAACGATTTTTCCTCGATGTGCATGTGAAACGTATCGAGGTGGATTTTCACCGCCGGTGAACCGACTTCATCCACCAACCGCACCGCTTGCGCGGAGGTGTTGACCAAATCGGTTTCAAAACGATTGAGCGGCTCGATCGCGAGCGTCACGCCGGCGTCGGCGGCGATGGTGCCGGCCTCACGCAAACCCACGACGGCGCGCTGCCACTCGATTTTACGCTGGGCATCGGGCAATTGCCGGCGCTTGCCGACCGCGGAATAGACCGGCCCCGCGAGCACGGTGCTGCCCCAAGCCTGCGCGAGTGCGAGCGCCCCACGAATGTAGGTAATACTCTCGCGCCGAAAACGTTCATCCTCGTGCGTGAGATCGCGCGTCGGGCCAAACGCGCCGCACACGATCGGTTTCAAACCCGTTTCGCGCAACGCGCGCGTCACCGCGCCATCGGCCGCAAAATGCGCCGGATCCTCGACCGCGACTTCGAAGGCGTCGAAGCCCATGGCCTTGGCGCGATAAATAAGTTCGGCCGAGGCGTCGCTCATCGGCGACGTCCAGACCCAGGAATTGATACCGAGGGCGATGCTCATGGTGGAAAAAACAAAGCGGGGTTAAAAGACAAAGACTGCCGAGAAAATGCCCGTCCGCCAAACCGTGTCGAGGTCTTTGCGGCTGGCTACCCAGGCGAACCCGCACCCCAAAACGCGTCGATCGCTTGCATCCGCCAGCGACCGCGTTACGTATCAGATTGCCATGAAACTCCGCTCCCTCCTCGTGCTCCCCTCCCTCCTCGTGCTCCCCTCCCTCCTCGCCTTGTTCACCTCCGCCGCTTCCGCCGCTCCGCTTAATGTCGGCGACGCCGCTCCGCTCGTCTCGGCCACCACCGACGCGGGCGCCACCCTCAGCCTCAGTGACGTGTATGCCAAAAACACCTACACGCTTGTTTATTTCTACCCCAAAGCCGATACGCCCGGTTGCACCAAGCAGGGCTGCTCGCTGCGTGACGCCAACACCGATCTCGCCGCGAAGGGCGTGGCCATCATCGGCGTGAGCACCGACAACGTCGCCGCCCAAAAGGCGTTTAAGGAAAAATATAATTTCCCCTTCACCCTTCTCGCCGACAGCGACAAAAAAGTTCTCAAAGCCTTCGGCCAATCCGCCGTCATGTTCGCCAGTCGTGAAGCCTACCTGATTAAGGGCGGGAAAATCGTCTACAAGGACACCGGCGTCACCGCTGAACAGGGCCAAAACGTTCTAAAATTCCTCGCCAGCGCGAAAAGCTGAGGTCCGACACTCGCCCTCTGCCCTGCCCTCAGCCCGTTGCACCCCAACGGGCTTTTTTGCGCCCACCCACCCAAACTGTCTGGGCGGCTAATTCCCGCGATGCCGGCCATTGGCTGAAAAAAAGTACCGGTGGTTTAACTTTGAGCTACGCGGCCGAACCAAGCTTTGTAGGGGTATATCAACTGCAGGTGGTTATCCCCACCCCAAATCCTGCGGTGCACCCAACCTAACCCTACTATGTCTAATTCTACTCGCTCGCTTCTGTCGGGGCTGATCCTCGGAGCCTCCGCCTACGCTCAAACCGCCCCCAAGGCAGATCCCGCCCGGGCCGAAGGTGAAGCCATTAAACTATCAGTGTTCGAAGTCACCACCTCGAGCGACATCGGCTATCAATCGGCCAACGCCGCCGAGGTCACACGCATGAACACGCCCATCGAAAATATTCCGATGAACGTGACGGTGTTTAACCAACAATTTATCGAAGACCTGCTCGCCACCGATACATCGCAACTGCTCGCCTACGACGCCTCATCGGTGAAAACCTCGGAAAACGACGGTTTCCTAGCGCGCGGCTCCTCGAGCGTCGGCTCCAACTTTCTGAATGGGTTCGCGCAGACGAGCGGCTTCGGCTCCCAGCCTCTCTCTAATATTGAACGCGTGGAAATCATCCGCGGCCCCGCGGCCGTGCTCTATGGCTCCGGCGGTTACGGGGCGACCTATAATCGTATCACCAAGCAACCTCAGGCCAAACCTTTCACAAGTGCGCGGGTGATTATAAGTGACGGTCATTCGCTCCGCGCCGAAGCGGATCGTAATTTTGGCGCCTTTACCGTTTTAGGCCAAAAATTATCCTTCCGTCTTAATGGCATTCTTGAGCGTGGCGTGACCTGGTTTGGCCAACGCAAACTTGAGCAAGCCCTCGCGCCCAGCCTCGCGTGGCAAATTAGCCCACGCACTAAAGTCACCTTCGAATACTTCTTCGACTGGCGCGAAAACCAAGCGAGCTGGGAAACCCCGGTTCACGCCGGCGACCCCAAGGGTATGGTCACGGGCGATGGCAAGTATCGTATAACGCCCCGCCGCATCGCATGGATGATTCCCGAGGACTATCGCCGCAATACCCGCCGCGTCGGCTCCACCGATGTGCGTCACGCGTTCACCGACAACCTCCAATTCCGCTCCCAATTTCAATACGAGAGCAAGGATCAAGATAACCGCGAGACGCAGTCGCTCTCGGATGGTATCACGATTCTGCGTGATACCGTGCTCATGCCCCGAGTGCTCCGATTCTTACCGCGCAAAACGCTCAATTATCGCCTGCGCAACGAATTGGTCTGGAATCTCGCCACCGGACCCATCCAACACCGCCTCCTGCTGGGCCACGGTTGGCAGCAACAGTACGACTGGAGCTACACCTACATCACTTCCCAAAATTACGGTGGTCTCAGCGGGGCAAACCTCACCAACACCGCGATCCCTAATGCGTCGGCCAGCGGAAAGTATTTTACTTTTCCCGATCTGACCTACGCCCAATTTGTCGCCAACCCCAACCTCGCCGGTTACAATGCGAATTTGATCCAGCCGATTAATATCTTCGATCGCGGCCAAGAGCGCCTGCTGAGCGGGACCGGCACGATGCCGCCGCTACTCAACAACGCCAACGCCTACACTTATCTGAGCAACACCGACATCTACGCCAACGACGTGTTTTCGGTTTTTAAAGAGCGCGTATTCGTAATGGGCGGCGTGCGGCGCTCCCAAGTCGTGCGCAAAACCATCAACTTTGCTTCGGGCGTATTCCCCAATGTCGTCTTCAAACCCGATGCACCCACCGCCTACCGTGCGCCCGCCGCCACGACCAATAGCGTCGGAGCCGTGTGGCACCTCAACACCGAGAAAACCTTCTCCGTTTACGGCAATCTCAACACGTCTTTCAGTCCTCAATTCAACATCCAACCTGACGGCGATCCGCTTGAAGCCGAAACGGGCAACCAAAAAGAAGTGGGCCTACGTTTCAGTCTTTTAAGTGGACGGGTCACCGGGCTCGTTTCGTATTTTGATATTCTACAAGACAACGTCACCCAAGCCGACAACACGCCGGGCCGCACTGGCTATTTTACGCAGATCAGCGGCCAGCGCTCCACGGGTTACGAAATCAGCCTCAACGGTCGCATTACCGATCAATGGCTCGTCATGGGCGGCTTCTCTGATACCGACGCGCGCAACGATATCACGAAAGTCGCCAAAGATCTTTCTCCGCGTTTCCGCTTCACGGCCTTCAACCGCTATAACTTCAACCGCGGTTCGCTCAAAAATCTGAATCTGTCTTTCGGCAGCATCTTCACCAGCACCCGCGATCTCACCAACGCCACCTCTCACGGCGAGCCGAACTGGGGGCCCTTGCCCGCTTGGTGGCGCTTCGACGCTATCGCCGGCTACAAGTTGCGCATCCCCAAACATCGCTTCGCTTACGATTTCTCGGTCAAAATTAACAACGTCCTAGATAATCAAAATATCTACTACGTCGGTCAGTGGCACCGCTACACCCTCGACCCAGGTCGCGAATGGTCGGCTGTCGTGAGCGCGAAGTTCTAAAATTAGATCTTCCAACATCATCATAGGTCTTAGGGCATACTTGAATCTAGAGCAACTGGCCGCCACCTCATGAGAATTGTCGTTCCAGTATTTTGCCGCAGAAGCCTTCTGCTGACAACAGCGTCCGCGTTATTGATGAGCGCCGCCGCAATTTTGGCCCAATCACAGTCACCGCGCCGGGCTTGGGAAGATGCTCCCGCGGAAAAAAAAGCCCTCTGGGAAAAGCACCGGTCCTCGCTCATGAGCCTGGATCTCTCGGAGGAGACGAGTCGTCAGATCGTAATCGCACAAGGCACGCCGCAGGAGTACCACGCTCACCCCACGACCACATTGTTGGCGGATAATAAAACCCTTCTCGCAATTTGGAACCTAGGCCACGGTGGCCACGCCGGACCTATCGCGCGTAGCGAGGACGGCGGCGTGACATGGCAGCGGTTCGATACCGCGATGCCGCCGAATTATTGGAATTTCAAAAACTGCCCAAGCATTTATCGCATTACCGATCCTAAAGGCAAAGAGCGTCTGTGGATTTTTGCCGCCCGCACTCTTTCGAGCAAAGAGAACCCGAGAGAAATCCTCGGTCGCTTCGAGGGCTATATGCCGCGCCTCGTAAGTGAAAACGAGGGCCACACGTGGCAGGAACTTCGACCGCTCGGTGAGCGCATCGCTATGGATAACCCTTTCCGTAACGTGATGACTTTTTCCAGCATCGTGCGACTCAAGGATGGCTCAAGTCTGGGCATGTTCCACCGCGGCGATGGCCTTGGCGAAGGCGGCACATTGCAAGTGATGCAATCGATCACGACCGACGGGGGTTTTACTTGGTCAACCCCCGTCATCGCCGCCGACGGACATGCCATAGCTCCAAAACTCCCTTGTGAACCCTACGTATTCCGCTCCCCGGACGGTGCTGAACTCTGCTGTATCATGCGTGAAAACAAACGCACCGGAACTAGTCTGGTGATGTTCAGCCGGGATGAGGGGAAAACTTGGAGCACGCCCGTGGACACACCTTGGGGCCTAAGCGGAGATCGCCATCATGGCCTACGCTTACCCGATGACCGACTGGTCGTGGTATTTCGCAACACGGCACCCTTTGCACCCGCTCGCTTGGTTGCCTGGATCGGAACTTACGACGATATCAAGCGCAACCAACCCGGGCAGTATCGCATCAGCCTACTCCGCACCTTCAAAGATGGATTCTACCCGGGTCTGCATCGCCTACCTGACGGCACGATTATCGCGACTACCTACACCACCCTACGAGAAAACGACGGCGGCTGTTCGATTGTGAGCGTACGTTTTACAGCCGAGGAGATCGACCAACGCTTTTCCCGGCGATGAAACCCGAGCTGTTAGCGTATCGATTACGCCAACCATCTCGTCTTTACGGCACGCTCATCGTCAGTCCTTCGCCTCACTGGGTGCCCGTCGTCGCTGGATTGGGTCTCGATTTCGTCTTCATCGATACCGAGCACATTCCGATCAGCCGCGAGAAACTCGCCTGGATGTGCCGGGCTTATCGCGCCGAAGGCCTGCCGCCGATCGTCCGCATCACCTCACCGGATCCGTACGAGGCTTGCGTCGCGCTCGATGGCGGTGCGGTCGGCATCGTCGCGCCTTATGTTGAAACCGCCGCGCAAGTCGCCGCCCTTGTCGGCGCCGTAAAGAAACGTCCACTGAAGGGCCAACTCCTCGCTCAACATCTAACCGGACAAAAGCTCCCACCCGCCTTAGACGCCTACATCGCCCAAGGCGGCGCCAACCGCTCACTTATAATCAATATCGAAAGCGCCCCGGCGCTGGCCGCCCTCGACGACATCCTCGCCGTAGAAGGCCTCGATGGCGTGCTCATCGGCCCGCACGATTTATCCTGCAGCCTCGGCGTACCGGAAAACTACGATCACCCGCGTTTTCTCGCCGCGTGTGACCAGATCATCACGAAAGCCCGCGCGCGCTCACTCGGCGCCGGCGTTCACGCAATCTACCCCGGCCACCGCCTCGATCACGAGGAGCGCTGGGCCCGTCTCGGCGCCAACTTCATCGTCCACGCCGCTGATATCATTCTCTTTGCCGAAGGCCTGCGCCGCGATCTCGACGAGTTGAAGCGCCGCCTCGATCTGGCGCCGGCTTCTCCCGCGCCCAAGATTATTATTTAATTTTCCTGTTTCACTTTATGAACGCACCTCTCACCCACGCCGACTTTCTCCAGCTCAAACGTTGGAACACGCCCACGATCTACAACGGCTGGGAACAAATCACGCGCCACGACGCCTCCCGCCACGGCTTCAATATCAAACCCACGCACGATTTCATGCCGCAGATGGGCCCGATGGTCGGGCGCGCGGTGACGGTCGTCTGCGAACCCAGCAACGCCAATCACCCCAAAAATAATCCCCAAGCGTGGAGCGACTACCGCCGCTATGTCGCCAGCATTCCCGGCCCCAAAATCGTCGTCGTGCAAGACCTCGACCAACCGCACGCCGTCGGCGCCTTTTGGGGCGAGGTGAACAGCAACATCCACCGTAGCCTGGGCTGCGTCGGCACCATCATCGACGGTGCCATTCGCGATGTCGACGAGATGAACAACGCCGGCTTCAAAGCCCTCGCCCGCCAACTCTGCGTCGGCCACGCCTTCAGTTGTCCCGTGCGCTGGGGCTGCGAGGTCGAAGTGTTCGGTCGCACCGTCCAACCCGGCCAACTCATCCACGCCGACAAACACGGCTTTCTCGCCGTGCCGGCCGAAGACGAACCCCGCCTACTCGAAGCCGCCCGCTTCATGGATGCCAACGAGTGCCAGACCCTCATCCCCGCCGCCCGCGATGTCGCTGGTAAAAGTACCGAAGAAATCTGCCGCGCGATCGACGAAGCTGCCCGTAATTTCGGCGCCGCCGCCAAGGCTCAATTTGGGAAAAAAGGAGAATGGTGAGACCCTTTGCCGTACCCCATCACCAGAACAGCCAAACCATGTTCCTCCACGCTAAAATGAAGTCCGTTAGGCCCATCTTTAAGAGCTTAATCTTGGGGGCCGCATTGCTGCTGGTCGGGCAGGCAGAACTGACCGCATTTGAACGAGCTCAGTTCTTAGTTCCTCCAGAGATTTTCATCCGCCATACACCCGAGCGCAGCTTCATTGGGCCTGGCCTGTTAGCCTTGGCGAATGGCGACATCCTGATGGCCGCTCCTTGGGGCCGGCCGCCGACCAATTTCGAGGCGATCGCGGCGAAGTTTCCCGTGCCCATGCTCTATCGCAGCACGGATGGCGGGCGGACCTGGAAAGAGCAGGGCCGCATGAAAATGGAATGGAGTTTGACGGGATTGATCAGCGACGGCGGCACCTCGTTCCTGCGATTGCGCGACGGACGTATCGCCGTGGTGTTTAATCGCCACGTCCTGGGTTTGCACGGTGGCGGCGCCCCCGTAATGGCAGGTTCGAGTGATGACGGGCAAACATGGACCTCCGCAAAGTTGCTCACCAAAAATGACGATGCCTTTTACGTGATGAATGACCGGTTGATCCAACTGGGCTCAGGCCGATGCGTGCTGCCGGTTGCACGAAAGGTGGGTAAAACCGAAGGCGACCGCGATGAGGGTCTAGCGATGCTCAGCGATGATGCGGGGGCGACCTGGCGACTCTCTCGCGGGATGGCGCGCATTGATGCCCCGCGAGGAATGGCTGAGCCTTGTGTGGCAGAGTTAAAGGATGGCCGCGTGCTCATGCTGGGCCGCACGGGTTTGGGGTCGCATCATATCGCTCTGTCTATCGACGGCGGTGAAACGTGGTCGAAGCCCATGGCGACCACTTTGGAAGCGGCCTGTTCGCCGCTGACGTTGAAAACGCTGCCTGATGGACGATTGATCGTCTTTTATAACCACACACCGCCGATTAAAGTCGGTGCCTTTTTTCCGCGCACACCCCTATGCTACGCGGTTTCAGACGATGACGGGAAGACTTGGGGCCCGCCTGTGATCGTGGACGACGACGGCGTAGCCAACACAGACCGACAGAATATCTACCCGTCCGTTTGCTTCACCAAGGAGGGTATGCTGGTGATGTGGTCGAGCCACCGGGCCGACCCGAAAGGAAGCTTCGCTGGGGGATACGATGCGAACATCGGCGGCGGGAAACGCGCCCTTCTTGCGATGCCAAGTCTGCCGAAGGCACGCTGAAACTCCAGGAAGTATCCAAGCACAACCCTGCGCCCTTCCCGATGCCTCTTAGTTGTACCCCATAATCCTCCCCTAAACCCCATGAAATCCGCCCTATTCCTCCGCCTAACCTTACTCCTCGCTGGACTTTTTCCTGCGGCTCGCGCCGCCGATTTCACGGGCGACGTCACGGCTGTGCGCACCATTCGCCACATGGATCAACACCCCGGCTCTTCCGAGCTCTGGGAACCCTACCTCGCCCAATGGAAAGGCAAACACCTGGTCGCCGCTTTCGGCGTTAAAATCCCCGGTAAGACCGACATGGGCGACATCGTCGCCAGCATCTCCACCGATGACGGCGACCACTGGGAATACCCCGTGATGATTTTCGATCACCGGGAACGTCAGGGCACCCTCCAATTCGCCTACGCCAACGCCATCCTCTTCAAACCCCCGGGCCAAGATGTCCTCTGGGCCTTCGCGATGCGATGCCCCATGAACTACCGCCACAGTGAAGACTCCCAACTGGTCGCCGCCTACAGCGCCGACGGAGGCCGTTCCTGGACCCCGGTCGAACTAGCGATGGGCTACACCGGCCCGCTCATCTGCGTCGCCGGCCCCTACGCCTTCACCGAAAACGGTCACACCCGCTATCTCTTCCCCGTGCACCGCAACACCCGGCGCAACGATCCGCTTGGCTCCCGCGATCACTTTATCCTCAGCAGCTCAAGCCTGCTCGAGTGGAACCTCGCCAGCTTCATCCCCCAACCCACCAGCGGCCCCAAAGTTTTCTTGCACGAGGGTAACCTCGCCGCCGGCGATACCCCGGGTGAAATCAAGATGATCATGCGCACCGCCGACTACGAAGACGAACGCAAAATGACCGACCCGCCCCGCGCCTTTTCCACCGTCAGCCAAGACGGCGGCCGCACGTGGAGCCCCGCCCGCCAAGAACCCGCGCTCTGGAACGCCAAATCCAAAGCCTTTTACGGCCGCGCCACCGACGGCACCCATCTGTACGTTTACAACGATGGACCCGCCTCGCCCGCACCCACGGGTCGTATGGCGCTACGCTACAAACTCCAATCCGCCGACGGCACCTGGGGTCCCGAAAAAACTTTTTACGCCGCTGGCATCCACAATTCCTATCCCACCTTGATCGAAGTCGCCCCAGGCGACTTCCGCGGCGTCTGGGACAGCGGCACCGCCACGCGCACGCGCACCCACATTCAATTCGGTAAATTTCGCGTCCCGCCGGCAGCCGCCAAAGCCAGCCCCTGATAAATCCCGACCTCCTTTAACGTGAAAACTATTCCCCTGATTTTTCTCTTCGTTGGCCTCACCGCGGCCCACGGAGCCGCTCTCGCCGAAGACCCCATCGCGCGCGCCGCCCAGCCGTTTCTCAGTGCGCCCACGCTCACCATCCAACGGCTCGCCGAAGGACGCGGCGGCCGCGATCTGATCACCGCGCGTAACGGTCACGTGCTCGCCTTTCACCACCAAACGGTGCGTGAGAGCGCCGACGGCGGCATCACTTGGAGCGTCCCGCGCGAAGTCGGCCCTGATGCCGGCGGCAAAGTCATGGTCAACGAAACCAACGGCGAGATTCTCTTCATCCATGCCGAAAAAGGCTTTCTCTGGAAAAGCCGCGACGACGGCCAGACGTGGAGTCGCGAAACGATTCGGATCTCGCCCAATAAGTTTAAACACGGCTCGCCCGATACCGTGCCCCTCGGCGTCGGCGCCTTTCAACCCGGCATCACGTTGCGCTACGGGCCACACGCGGGGCGCCTACTCTTGCCCGGCCGCATCTTTGGCCCGACCAATTCCAACGACGTCGCATGGCGACCCTATCACTACAACACCGCCATGTTCAGCGACGACCAAGGCGCCAGCTGGCAAGTCAGCGCCCCCTTCCCCATTCTTGGCTCGGGTGAAGGCGCACTCGCCGAACTCTCCGATAGTCGCGTGCTCTACAGCTCCCGCGAGCATATGGGGAAAAACAATCGATTCTTTGGCTGGAGCTACGACGGGGGCCAACTGTGGTTGAATCCTTTTGAAAGCGACGTGCTTCCCGATGGCGCGCGGGGCACGTCCTACGGCTGCATGGGCGGACTCCTCCGCCTGCCCATCGAAGGCGCCGACATCCTGCTCTACAGCAACCTCGACACCGTCGCTGGAAAAATGCCCGAAAAAATCGGCGGCTCCACCTCCAACGGCCGCGAGAAAATCACCGTCTGGGCTAGCTTCGACGGGGGTAAAACCTGGCCCGTGCATCGCCTCGTCTCTGCCGGTCCTAGCGCCTACTCGAACCTCGGCGTCGGCCGCGCCGGAACCCCGAGCGCCGGCAAAATTTTTCTCCACTTTGAAGGTGGCGAAAAAAACTGCTACGAAGGTGTCTATGTCGCCACCTTCAATCTTAGTTGGTTGCTCAACGGCCGCACCCTCGACGCTTTCATTAAAAAATAATTCCCCACGCTCATGTCTATCACTCGCTTTATTTTTAGTCTCCTCGCCAGCCTTAGCCTGTTGCGCGCCGCGCCCATGTTGGAAACCGCGGAGGTTTTCCCCACCAAAATGGCCGGCATCACTTTGTACCGCATTCCGGGTCTCGTCGTAACTCAAAAAGGCACGGTACTCGCCTACTGCGAAGCCCGCCGCAATGCCGCCTCTGACTGGGGTGAAATCGAAATCCACCTTCGGCGCTCGACCGACGGTGGGAAAACCTGGGCCCCGCCTCAAAACATCGCTCACCGCGGCCCGCGCCTGGAAGGCAACCCCCACAAAAAAACCGGCGGCGAACACGAACAAACCGTCAACAATCCCGTGGCCATCGTCGATCGCACCACCGGCGCCATTGAGTTTCTCTACTGCATCAACTACGCGCGCTGCTTCTCCATGCGCAGCACCGATGATGGTCTTACTTGGTCCCAACCCGTCGACATCACTGCGACCTTTGAACCATTCCGTCGCCACTACGACTGGAAGGTCATCGCCACCGGCCCCGGACACGGCGTCCAACTCAAAAGCGGCCGCTTAGTCGTACCCGTGTGGATCGCCTTTGGCAAAGAAGGCGACCACGGCCCCTCCGCCTCCGCCACGATTTACAGCGATGACCACGGTCAGTCTTGGCACGCCGGTGACATCGCCGTCCCGCGCGAAGGCGAATACGGTAACCCCAACGAGACGATGATTACCACTCTCTCCGATGACCGCGTTCTGCTCGTAAACCGCAACGTCTCCAAACCCAACCGCAAGCTGCTCACCACGAGCGCCGACGGCGCCACCGGCTGGACCAAACCCATTTTCCATCCGCAACTCTGGGAACCTATTTGCATGGCGAGTATCGTTGCCCACCCCGCGCAACCGGGCCTGCTCCTGTATTCTGCGCCCCACACCCTCGGCCGCGACGCCGCCGGTCAGGAAATCCCCGGCAAACGCGGCCTGCGCGAAAACCTCACGATCCAACTCAGCCGCGACGACGGCCAAACCTGGCCCGTGAGCCGCACCCTCGATCCCGGCAAAAGCGCCTATTCCGATCTCGCCGTCCTGCCCGATGGCACCGTGCTCTGCCTGTACGAAGCAGTCACTGGCCTCGTCGCCGCCCGCTTCAATCTCGATTGGGTACAAACTAAACCCTAAACTGAGTTGCTCTGATTTTATTCATTTTCCCATGTCCACCCGCTTCCGCGGCCTTGTCGCCGCTCCGTTCACGCCCTTCCACGCCGACCGTTCGCTGAACCTCGACGTCATTCCCGCCTACGCGCGCTTCTTGCGCGACAACGGCGTCGGCGCCGCCTTCGTCTGCGGCACCACCGGC
>CAMDRP010000050.1 GCA_945906965.1 Opitutus sp. GAS368
CGGTAGCGTTCGACGCAACGGTGAAACGTCTCGTGGTGACCAAGCGAAAGCGCCTGCGAGAATACGGTGGGGATGGCCATGCCCGGAGAAGATCTGGGACAGCTTGGCTCGAAAAGCCCGCTCGTACTCAAAATGGAGCACACCCAAAAATATCTGTAAAAACCTATTCAAGTGAGTTTTATAAAATCAAATTAACCCGTGTTCCGGACAGCCGTGTTAATGGGCCTTAAATCGATTTGAACCTCCCCATGTCTAAAGACAGGGGATTCTGGCAGGCGAACTGAGGATCAGATCGCCATGGGTCGAGACCAAGGTTTTGCCGGGGCTCTCGGGCTTGCGGCTCGTCGTGCTCACCACCGAGCTTTGCGTGCGGCACCACAAAATTCTTGAGTTTTTCTGGGCGCGCGGGCGCAAAAAAACGGGGCCGGATTGCTCCAGCCCCGTTGCAGGGAGGGTTTTTGCGTGGTCCTGATTAGAGGCCCAGCAAACGTTTCCAGTTAAGGCGATATTCGAGCGTCGCGATAGCGAGCAGCACGGCGACCGCGCCGAAGCCCAAGACGATATCAGCCTTAGCGAAGGAACCGAAAGAAAGCAGCAACGCGGTCGCGACGATGACGCCAGGGATGACCGTAGTAGCATTGATGTAGTTTTTCATGATGTGTGTATCTTTGTGTTAAACCGACCCACGAAGGATCAGGACGGACATCATACACCACCTCTTGTAATAGTTGAAATCGGTAGTACCTATATTATCCATATCTTTAGACTATGGAAATACATCAACTACGCTATGTCGTCGCCGTGGCCGAAACGGGAAATTTCACCCGCGCCTCCGAACGCGTACATATTAGCCAACCCTCACTAAGCCAGCAGATAATAAATCTAGAAAACGAGGTGGGGCGTAAGCTATTTCACCGTCTCGGCCGCAAAGCTGTACTCACCGAAGCCGGTGAAGTGTTTCTAGAACGCGCCCGCCGCATCCTTTTCGAGATCGAAAATGCCGCCAAAGAACTCGGCGATCACCCCACCTTGGAGCGGCGCATCGTGGTGGGCGCGATTCCCACCGTCGCGCCGTACATTTTACCTGAGTTGATCACCCGCTGTCGGGCTCGTTACCCGAATCTCCAAATCGATGTGCGGGAGGATTTTCGCACCCATCTCACGCGCGCGGCCGTCGAGGGCGAAGTCGACCTCGCCATCGTCGCTCTGCCCATCAAAGACCCGCGGTTATCCGTCGAGCCGCTCCTCACCGAGCCGCTCTTGCTCGTCGTCGGCAAAGACCACCCACTCGCTCGCAAGCCCCGCGTCAAAGCCCCCGATCTCGCCGGCGAAACCTTTGTCATCCTCGGATCCTCCAGCTCGCTCGCCAGCCAGATCCAGAGTTTCTGCGGCAACCACAATTTCGAACCCCGCATCGGCTTCCGTTGCGCGCAGGTCGCCACCGTCAAAGCCTTGGTGGGCATCGGCGTAGGCATTTCTATTTTGCCGCAAGTCGCCCGTGACCCTGACGACGCTAAATCGCTCGTCTACATCGAGCTTTCGGGCGGTTCGCCCTCCCGCGAGCTGGCCATCATCCGCCATCAGCAACGCTACCAAAGCCGCGGCGCCGAGCAATTTCTCACCGTTCTCCGCGAGCGGGCCGCCGAGCTCATGGGTTAATCTTAATACCCCCGTAAGGCCGAGCCGCCGCACAAGCCGTCGTTGCGCTTTCGGAAAACAGATCAAGATTGAAGACTGCATGTCGGCTCCTGAACACCACTCGCTGACCAAAAGCCGCGAACGCATCACGTTGCTGACGCTGGCGGGCGTGCAGTTCACGCACGTGTTGGACTTCATGATCATCATGCCCTTGGGCGCTCAGCTCATGCGCGTGTTCGACCTCACGCCCGGGCAATTCACGGTGATCGTCGCCTCCTACGGCTGCGCCGCCGCTCTCAGTGGACTCGCGGGCGGTTTCGTCCTGGATCGCTTCGACCGCAAGCGCTCTTTGCTTGTGCTTTATACCGGCTTCGGGCTCGCCACGTTGGCGTGCGGCCTCGCACCGACGCACCATGCGTTGATCGCCGCCCGCATCGCCGCTGGTGCGTTTGGCGGACTTTCCGGCTCAATGGTGAGCGCGATGGTCGGCGACATCATCCCGCCGGCGCGGCGCGGCCAAGCGATGAGCGTGGTCATGGGGGCATTCCCGATCGCGTCCGTGCTCGGCATCCCGGCTGGATTGTATCTCGCTGGCCTCTTCGGGTGGCACGCCCCGTTTTTCATGCTCGCCGCTTGTGCGCTGGTCATTCTCGGAATCGCGGCGCTCGCGTTGCCGCACTTGCGCACCGCCATTCATGGCCACAACCCGATCCGCCAAATGCGCGAAATCGTCACGCACGCGCTGCATTTGCGCGCGTTTGCCGTGAGTATCGCATTGGTAATGGCTGGCGGCTGCATCATTCCGTTTCTCGCCCCGTCCTTCGTGGCCAACTTCGGCCTGAGCGAGACGGATTTGCCCAAAGCCTACATGATCGGCGGACTCGCGACGGTCATCACGACCCCGATTATAGGACGCTTGAGCGACCGGATCGACCGACTGCATTTGCTCACGTTTCTCTCGGTGCTGGCCGTCGGAGTAGTGCTCACGCTCACAAACCTCGATACCGCGTCGTTGCCGGTAGCGTGCGGGATCATGGCGGCGTTTATGGTCACGATGTCGGGTCGCTACGCGCCCGCGATGGCGATGGTGGCCAACGCCGTCCAAGCGCGCTACCGCGGCGGTTTTATGAGCGTAAATTCCGCCGTGCAACAAGCCGCCAGCGGCCTCGCAAGCTTGCTCGCTGGCGCCTTCATCACCGCGCGCGCCGACGGTCACTTGCTCGGCTACGGCAACCTCGGCTTTGTCTCGGTCGGGTTTTTTATTCTCACCGTCTACTTCGCCGCCCGCCTACGCCACGCGGCACCGCATGTCGCCCACGCCGGGCTGATCGCACCGGCTGGACCAAAAAATTCTTAACGGGTCGCGCTTGTTTTCCGCACGGCCACGATCGTCTCCCCGACTTCACGCCGCAGGCGCTCAAACTTCGCTTTAAGCGCATCAAATTCCTTCGGGCTCGCCCCGCGCAACTGCCCCACGAGTGCGTCGCCCGCGGCGAGTTCCACTGCGAGCTCCGTCCAAACGCGCCGACCAGGTTCGCCGATCGCCGCCTTTAATTTTTCCACATCGGAGCGCATCCCGGTCATCTGCCGGGTCGCTGCATCCACGTAATTTTCCACCGCCGCCCAACGCGAGTTCGGTGCCGTGTTTTCCGCGCGCACAACCAGCGCCATTGCGGCCACGCTCAACAAACCGACCAGCCCGACTCGCGTAAAAAATTTCATAAAGGGGATAAAATGCGCCACCCCACTACGAGGCTCGGCTGAAGCGAATCTCAACAACCCGCCGCCAAAGCTCCAGCCAAACTTAACCGCCCGCCCGCCGCCGCCCCGTGAATGCGGTTGCGGCGCCACGCCGCTCGCCTACCTCTCAATCCATGTCCGTCGCCTCGTCGCCCACGCCCACCAACGCTCCCGCGCTCGCTCGTCCCGCGCGCCCCGAGTTACTTGCGCCCGCCGGCGACTGGGAATGCGCCCGCGCTGCCGTCGAAAACGGCGCCGACGCCATCTACTTCGGCCTCGAGCGTTTCAACGCCCGCATGCGCGCGAAAAACTTCACGCAGGCCGATCTGCCCGCGCTCATGAAGTTTCTTCACCATCGCGGCGTCCGCGGCTACGTCACGTTCAACACCTTGGTCTTCACCGCTGAGTTGCCGGACGCCGAATCTTACCTGCGCACCATCATCGCCGCCGGCGTCGATGCCGCCATCGTCCAAGACGTCGGGATTTGCCGACTCATCCGCGCCCTCTCGCCCGATTTCCCGATTCACACTTCGACGCAACTCACGGTCACCAGCGCCGCCGGCGTCGGCTTCGCCCGCGATCTCGGCGCGCAACTCGTGGTCCTCGCTCGCGAAAATTCCATCACCGAGATCGAATCCATTCAGTCCGCCCAAGCCCAGGCTGACGCGCCGGCGTTGCCGCTCGAAGTCTTCGTCCACGGAGCCCTCTGCGTCGCCTACTCGGGTCAATGCCTCACCAGCGAATCCCTCGGCGGCCGCTCCGCTAACCGCGGCGAATGCGCCCAAGCCTGCCGCCTTCCTTACGATCTCATCTCCGACGGCCAAAAAGTTGACCTCGGCGACCGCCGCTACCTCCTCAGCCCACAAGACCTTGCCGGCCTCGATGTCTTGCCCGATCTCGTCCGCGCCGGCGTCGCCTCCCTCAAAATCGAGGGCCGCCTCAAATCCCCCGAATACGTCGCCAGCATCACCCGCGTCTACCGCCAGGCCCTCAATAAAATTTGCGCGCCCGCGTCGGCAACCGTCGCGCCCTCCGCGCAAAAATCTCCCGCCACCGCCGTGCCCGACCCCGCGCACTACGAACTCCAGATGGCGTTCTCCCGCGGCCAATACACGGGTTGGTTTCGAGGCATCAACAACCAGGAGCTCGCCCACGGCCGCTTCGGCACCAAGCGCGGCGTCTTCCTCGGCTCGATCACACGCGTCAGCGGCGAATCGGTTGCGCTCACCCTTTCCGCGCCCCTCAAACCCGGCGACGGCGTCGTCTTCGATGCCGGCAATCCCGCCGTGGGCGAAGAGGGCGGCCGCGTTTACCAAGTCGAGCCTTCGCGCTCCACTGCCGGCGAAACGATCCTGCGTTTCGGTCACGGCGATATCAACTGGCCGCGCGTTCGCGCTGGCCAACGCGTCTGGAAAACCAACGACCCCGCCCTCGACCGCGAACTACGCGCCACGTTCGAAGGCGAAAAAATCCGTTTCCAACGTCCGATCACCCTCGAGCTGCACGGTCACGTCGGCACGCCGCTCACGCTGATCGCCCGCGACGCGCACGGCCACGTCGCCCAAGCCGATTCCACGCTCCCCCTCGCCGTCGCCGAAAATCAACCGCTCACCACCGAGCGCTTGCGCGACCAACTCGGCCGGCTCGGCGGCACGCCGTTTTCCCTCGGCGAGTTGATCAACCACCTCGAGGGCGCCGTCATGCTTCCCGTCAGCGAGCTCAACCGTCTCCGCCGCGAAACGATCGCCGCGCTCGAGCAACGCGCCGCCGAACCCACGCGTTGGCAATTTCATCCCGCTCCATCCGGCCTCGCCGCGCTCCCCTTGCCGGCCGCGGCGGCCGCGCCGGCGGCCGCGCCCGAAATCATCGTAGTCGTGCGCAGCCTCGAGCAACTCGACGCTGCGCTCACTTGCGCTGGCATCACCACCGTCTACTGCGAATTCGAAAACCCCAAACACTACCGCGACGCCGTCACGCGTTTCCGCGCCTGGCAAGCCACGGCCCCCGCCGCCGCGCCCGGTCTACCGCCGTCGTCGATCTGGGTCGCCCCGCCGCGCATCACCAAGCCCGGCGAAGAATGGATTCTTAAACAGGTCCGCTCGTGCGAGGCCGACGGTTACCTCGTGCGCAATTACGACCACCTCACCTACTTCGCCGCCGATCGGCGCCGCGGCGATTTTTCGCTCAACGTCGCCAATCCCCTCACCGCCGCCCACTACCTCCAACGTCACGGCCTCGAGCGCGTCACCGCGAGCTACGATCTCAACATCGCGCAACTCGAAGCCCTCCTCCAAGCCGCCCCCGGCGCCTGGTTCGATCTCACGATCCACCAACACATGCCGATGTTTCACATGGAGCACTGCGTCTTCTGCGCATTTCTCTCGACCGGCAAGGACTACCGCGACTGCGGCCGCCCTTGCGACACCCATGTCGTCACGCTGCGCGACCGCGTCGGCGCCGAACTCCCGCTCAAAGCCGATGCCGGCTGTCGCAACACCGTTTACAACAACCGGGCCCAGACCGGCGCTGACTACGTCGCCCGCTTGATCGAGCTCGGCGCGCGCAACTTCCGCGTCGAATTTGTCAACGAAGGCGCCGACGAAGTCATCCGCACGATCACGCGTTATCAGCGACTGTTGCGTGGCGAGATCACCGGCGTCGAAGTATGGCGCGAGTTAAAACTGCTCAATCAACTTGGCGTCACACGCGGCCAGATGGAAACCGCCCCGCAATTGATCGCCAAGAAACGCTGAGGTGCGGCGGCCGCTCCGCGCGTGCTTACTTTGCGCGCTGGATCAATTCCACTTCGTAGCCTTCGGGCGCGTCGATGAACGCGATCATCGAGCCGCTGCCGGTGAGCGTCGGCCCATCGCTCAAGGTATAACCCTTCGCCGCCGCCGCCGCGGCAAACACCGCCAGATCTTCCACCTCAAAGGCGAGGTGCATCAAATCCGGCTGCACCACAACGCTCGGTGCGCCCGCGGGCATCTGGCAGATTTCGATTTCTTCGTCGCTATTAGGTGTCGCGAGAAACGCCAACTGCGCGCCGCGCGGTGAGGTATGCCGACGCGAAACCGTGAGCCCGATCGCCTCTTCGTAAAATTTTACGGTGCGCGCAAGGTCGTTGACGCGCATGCGTGTGTGCAAAAGTTTTTTAATCATCGTGCCGGCAAACGTGCAGAATTTCCCTCGCTTCGCCAATGCGATTTCCCGCGAGCGCTAGGGTGGCCGGTACGCTCAGTTCAGGTGAAACACTTCTGCGAGGCCGAGCGACACGGGGCTGTTGTCCGCGTTACAGGGCATCATCTCGCGCATGAAGGCCCACCAACGGCGGCAAACTTCAGTCTGCGCGATCGCGGCCCATTGCGCTTCGCTCTCGATCTCGGCGTAGCCAAAAAGTTGGCGCGTCTCGGGGTGCAGGAAGATGGAATAATTGTGCACGCCGTGATTTTTGAGCACGGCTTCAAGCTCGGGCCAGATGGGCGCGTGGCGACGACGATATTCCGCCTCGAGACCGGGATGGACGGACATGACAAAAGCTTTTCGGATCATGGTGATGGGGGCGGAGAAACGGCGGCGCGCTCAAGCGCGTGCACGAGGGTTTCAAAGCGGTTACGGTCGGCGGGGTCACGCGAGATTTTCACGCCGTGCCGCGCAAGGGCGAGAGCTTCGGGCGGAAAATTACGTTGCGCGGCGAGCGTCGCGACGCGCCAGACGAGGCCGGTGCTGCGCGGGAAAATTTGGACACCTTCAATGACAGCGGAGAATTCTTCGCGGCTCGGTGTGCGTGCAGCCTGCGCCCAGACGGCGGCGAGTAGGCCGTAGACTTGGGCCATAGGCGGACGTTGTTGGCGGGCGTGGTTGAGCGGCACGAGGATGCGGGCGACTTGCGCGTCGGTGAACGGGGCGGCGATGACCGCGGCTTCCTCAACGTAGAGGCGAGCGAGTTCGAAATAGGCGCGCGGGCGCTCGACTTTGGCCTGAGCGGCAGCTTCGAGGAACGTGCGGGCACGAGCGTTTTTGCCATCGATACGTTCGGCGAGACCGAGGGCAGCGAGCAGGCGGGCGTCACGCTCGCCGCGGATGTAGGGAGCGATGAGGGCGAGGCGCGCTTCGCTGGTGTGGCCACCGAGGCGCAGGGCTTCGCCGACGATGCGCCCAGACTCGGCATCCGTGGCGTCGCGCAGGGTGAAGGTCGGCGCATCAGGTAGCGCCTGACCTTTCTTCGCGACAAACTGCATGGACTTATAATCGGTGAAATCGATGTAGCCACGCAGCTCGAAGGCCATGGCATGGAAATCGATACCGAAACACTCTTTGAAAATCTCTTCGGTTGGCGGTTCTTGGCCGATGCGGGTGAGAAATTTTAGAAAACCCTTTTGGTATTTTTGGCCGCGGCCGTAGAGGCAAAGATGGACAAAGGCGTAGGATTGCGCGGCCCAGTTGGCAGTGCGTTCGGCGGGCGGGCCGGCAAAGAGCTCGGGCATCGAGAGGAGATGTTGACGAGAGAGTTGGCGGTTGAAGTCGCCGGTACGCGGGCCGCCGAAACCGTCGCCAATCATGGCGAAATTTATCCACTTCTTAGTCACATCAATGGAAGCGAAGAGCTGGACGAGTCCTTCCTCAAACCACGCGGGCGGTTTGCCGCCGGACTGACGGCGAATGAGATAGCGGAAATATTCTTTGTAAAAACCGCGGTAGGGATCGGCTTCTTCGGTGGTGTTGTCGTCGAGTAAAATTTCCGAGAGGGCGAAATCCACAACGATGGCGCCGCGCTCGGGATCGTCGAAGAAGAGGCTGTTGGTGCGGTAACGATCGTCACCGCGCTCGGTGGGCATGAAGCGCTCAAAGTCGTTGCCGCGGCCGGTGAGAATGAGGCTGGTGGGAACGGTGACATTGCCGCCGGTGAAGCCGGGCATAATCTCGTTGATGGCGGCTTGAAGCAGAAAAAAATTATCAGCGAAACGCTTTGTCTGGCTAACCGAGATGCTAGAGAGAATTTCGAACCCCGGGATGGAGGCGTAATGCCACGAGGCCATCGGCGGGAGCACACGCGAATCCGTCACTTCAAACTTTGGGAGCTCGATGGGCGGCGACTCCGCCGCAGGCGGCTCGGCCCTGGTAAATGTGAACGTGAGCCAAGCGCCGACACCGAGCCAGCAACGTAAGCAGGAGCGCGGCGCGAGCATGGCGAGCGGTGGGGCCGCGGCCTCAGGACTTAGCGGGCGGAGCTTTGGGGCCGCTCATCGCTTTGAACTTCGCCTGAGCTTCTTCGAGGGCACCGGACGGGAGTTGGGTTTTGAGTTCGGCGAAGCGCGTCTGCGCGACACCGGCCGGCGAGGTGCGAAGCCCATGCTCGATGAGCGCGGCGGCACCTTTAAATTCCTTGAGGCGCAGACAAAGGAGCGTGGTGCGGTAAACAAGCGCGAGGCGGCGCGGAAACAAATTCACGCCCTCAAAGAGCATGCCCATGATCTCAGGCTTAGGGTCATCGACGCTGCGCGCGTAAACATCGCCGAGCAGCTCGTAGACTTCGGGCATGGACGGAGGTTGGAGGCGGGCGACGAGGAGGGGCGCGGAAATTTCGGCGGTTTGCGCCGAAGTGAACGAGGCTTCGGGACTGGCAGCGGTTTGCGCGACTTGGAAACGCATGCGAGCGAGCTCGAGGTGCGCGAGTGGACGCACGACTTTGCCGGCGGCGGCAGCTTCGAGAAATTTACGCGCACGGTCGGTGTGATCAACGCTGCGTTCGTAGAGACCGAGGGCGGCAAGGAGACGCGGGTCGCGTTCCCCGCGCGTGTAAGGCGTGATGAGCGCAATGCGCGCGGGCTCTTTCAAGTCGGCGAGGAGCATCGCCTCACCCTTGATGCGACCGACTTCCGCATCGCTGGCATCGCGGAGGACGAGCGGCGTGGCTTCGCCGAGGCCTTCGCCTTTTTTGGAGCTCCAGCCAAGGGATTTGTAATTGGTGAAATCGAGATACCCGCGCAGCTCGAGCAACATGTCTTTGTAGCCGATGCCGAAGCATTCTTTGAACATGGGCTCCGTGACGGGCTCTTTGGCGGAGCGCTGGATGAAGGTGACGAAGCCTTTTTGGAAACGCTGGCCCGTCTGATAAAGACACATGTGGACAAAGGCGGTGGATTGTTTGGCCCACTTGCTGCCGATGGAATTGCGCGCGATGGGGTCGTCGTGTTTCACAGCGAACATCTCGGGGAACGACATGAGGCGCGTGCGCTGGAGAGCGGCGTTAAAATCACGGTCCTCGGCGGCGGCGGTGAGCGGCGCGGTGGTGTCGCCATCGGCGGCGGCGAGGGCGTTAAGTTGGGCGGCGTTGGCCTGCTGGATCGAGACGGTGTTGGGATCGTCGAGCTTAGCGAACTCGATCAACGTGGGGCTGACCTTCATGCCCATGAGTAACTGGGCGAGCCCTTCCTCGAGCCAGGCGGCGAGGCGGGGCGTGGTGCGCGCGAGCAGCGAGTGAACGTATTCGCGATAAAGTTGCTTGTAAGCGTCGACCTCGATGCTGCCGTTGTTTTCGACGCCGCTCGCGTTGAGCTCGGTCTCGAGCCCCGAGAGGGACAACTCGCGGGTTTGTAGATCGACAACGATGGCGGAGCGCTCGTTGTTGCGCAAAAAGAGGCTAGCCATGCCTTGAGCGGGACCGGCGTCGGCGGTTTTGGGGACGAAGGTTTTAAATTTATCCCCGCGCCCGCAGAGGATGATCGAGACCGGCGTAGGACTACGCCCGAGAAGCGAAGGCCAGACGACGCCGATGGCTTGGTTGAATAACTGAAAATCCTGGATGAGGCGCTTGGTCTCGCGGTCCGAAGCGTTGGAAAGAATTTCAAAACCAGGAATCTCGGCGTGGCGCCAAGCTTCGGGCGGTGGTAAATCGCGCGCATCGGTGACCGTGTAGGCCGGCAACGCGACAACCGGGTCGAACTGGGCGCTGGCAGGATCTTGCGCGAGAGCGAGGGTCAGGCTCGCGAGGGGCAATAAAGCCAAAAGGAACAAGCGCTTCATGGGAAAAATGGGTGAGTAATCAAAAAGGTAGCGGCCGCAGCGATAAAACGCGCTCGTAAAAGCAATGCGCGAGTTAAAACCAAGTGCTTGGATTGACGCATTCCGAGCCCCTAAAGTTTCGAAGAGAAGATTCGAAGACAAAACCGAGGGCCACGTTTACCCGCTTGCGTCGCATCCGTCCTAGGCGGCAAACTATACTGGTTAATGACGCTCGGGTGGTGGAATGGCAGACACGAAGGTCTTAGAAGCCTTTGCCGTAAGGTGTGCAGGTTCGAGTCCTGTCCCGAGCACCAATAACAGAAAACCGGCGCAGTCCGGCGAAACGCTTCAGGGCGCGATACCGAGGCGGTCGCCCATCTTGGCGTAGGTTTCGAGGTGTTGACCGCTCTGCTCCAGCAGATCGGCATCGAAACGGATGCGGCCCGCTTGAAACAACGTGATCACACACGAACCGCCAAAAGCGAAGAGGCCCTTTTCGTCGCCCTTGGCCACATCGCGGCCAAAGGTGTAACTTTGCACGATGCTACCGACATTCGTCGCACCGACTTCCAGCAGCGCCACTTCGCCGAAACTGGGAGCTTGGATGAGCGTGAGTTCGCGTTTGTTTTCGATGAGGTAGTGAATGTTGCGTCGCAGCGCGACAGGACTCACCGAATAAAGCCAACCGTTGATCAAACTCGCCTCGCCTGGGGTGCCGCCGACGGGAAAATGAAAGCGGTGATAATCCACGGGGCACAGTCGCGAAATGAGCATCGCGCCGCCCACGAATTTTTTCGCGAGCACGCGCTGATCTTCGGGTAACGCGGCTTCGCCGAGCAATTCCGCCAAGGTGAACTTCATCCCCTTGACGTAAAAACCCTCGGCGGTGTCGACGTTTTGAAACGCGAGGTGGCGCCCATCGGCCGGGAAAACCGCGACCGTATCGCCCGACGCGATCGGACGCGCGGTGGGTTTAAGCGCACGATAGAAAAACTCGTTGAACGTCTTATAATCGAAGGGCGACTTCAGGAACTCATCCACGTCGAGGTTGTACTTTGCGATGAATGGAATGATCTCCAGCGCACTCTCACGTTTGGTCATCTTGCGGCCGTACCATTGCGAAAACCACGCACGGCGCGCAAGCAACCATACGGCGGCACGGCCGAGCGGATTGCCGTAGGCGAAGCGGAGCCAGCCTTCACCGTAGATCTGCTCGGTTTTGAGCGTGCGGGCGTAGCGGTCGTAGTAGCGGATAGGTTCTGCGGGCATGCCGACAGAGGCTCACGGATCGCAGTGCGAGCGCAAAGCAGAAAACGTCCTCTGCCAAAGAGCGACCATGAATTCCACGGACAGGACACTCCAGCGCCGAAACGATCTAAGTCCCAAAGAAAGCGAGGAACGCGGGGCGGTGAAATGCCAGCTGATTGACTTTCCACTCTCTGATTATCCCAGTGGACGGCTTGTCGCCAGTCCGTTAGCGGCGTCAATGCGGCAGGGGCAGTCGCGGCGGATCTTTACCGCAAGAAGGTATGCGTAGCGCGGGTTGCCAATTGGGTACTCACTGGCACGTGCGTAGGCAGCATCAATCCGAGGCTGTGGGCGGCTGGAAACTCCGATAGATGGTGGTGCGGGGGCCGAGAAATTCAGCGATGAGTTCGCCCGTCTCGTCCTTGCGCATGACCACACGGTATTTGCCGACCCGAAGACGCCAGAATCCGGCCAGTTGATCGGTCAGCGCATGCACGTCGCGTTTTTTCCGAGGTTCACATCATCTAATGCCCGGCGGATATCCCTTCTGGCGCCCGGATGCAACTCCTTGAGAGCGGCAACGACTTGGTCGGAGAATTTCACGCGGGAAGCTCGCTTGCGTCATAGTAGCGAACCTTGCCGCTCTTCATGAGAGCCAAGTGAGTTCTAAATTTTGGATCGGCCATCAATTCCGACGTTTCCGTCGGCCGCAAATCAAAGGGTAGGCCGTCAGTCTCGGTGACCTTCGCATAAAAAACATTGATGGCCTGAGCCGGGGTCAGACCGTAGCGGCCCAGGATTTTCTCGGCGCGTAGTTTCCGTATGCTATCGACGCGAGCACGCAAAAGAGTTGTTTTAGCCATGGGCTCAATTTTGTCCCATTTGTGCTTGGGTCAAGCGCTGCTTTACTACCACTTTGAGGTCGGCCAAAAATTCACAGTGAGAAATCGTGGACGCTTACGGGTCCCGTCCGCCAGCGCCGCGACGATTACGGATGGCTAAATATGGCAGGAGCTTCGCCTCAAGCATCAACTATTCCGGCGTCACGTTCGCCAAGTCGCCCTTAGAATAAGTTGGTCTGAGCCATAACACCGCTCATTTTTTCTTTGCCGGCGCTTACTGCAACGGCACCAATTCATCCTTCTCAACGGTGTAGACGATGTCTGAACCCTCACCCACTTCGCCGGCGATCAGCGCACGGGCTAGTTTAGTCTCAACGTTACGTTGGAGAAACCGCTTCAAAGGCCGTGCGCCGAACACCGGGTCGTAGCCCTTCTCTGCCGCCCACTCCTTCGCTTTCTTATCAAGTACGACGCTCACGCGCTTGTCGGCGAGCCGCTTATTCAGATCCGCTAGAAGCAGGTCCAAAATCAGGGTGATTTCATCGAGGGTCAGGGGCTTGAAAAGTATTGTCTCGTCGATGCGGTTGAGAAACTCGGGGCGGAAGGCTTTGCGCAGCTCCATCATCACGCTCTCGCGTACGCTCTCAGGAATCGTGTCGCCGGTGACGCCTTCAAGCAGATGCCGCGAACCCAAGTTGGATGTCATGATGATGATCGTGTTTTTGAAATCTACCGTGCGGCCCTGAGAATCCGTGATGCGACCGTCGTCCAAGACTTGGAGCAGAACGTTGAAGACATCGGGGTGCGCTTTTTCGATTTCGTCGAACAGCACCACGGCATAGGGCTTGCGCCGAACCGCCTCGCTGAGTTGGCCGCCTTCATCGTACCCCACGTAGCCGGGAGGAGCGCCAATCAGACGAGAGACGCTGTGTTTTTCCATGTACTCGGACATATCGATGCGGACCATCGCGGCCTCGGTGTCGAAGAGCGTCTCGGCGAGCGTCTTGGCGAGTTCGGTTTTGCCGACGCCAGTCGGACCGAGAAACAGGAAACTGCCGACGGGCCGGCGCGGGTCTTTGATACCGCTGCGAGCACGAAGGATAGCCTCGGTCACGAGCGTGACCGCTTCGCTTTGGCCGACGACGCGCTGGTGCAACACGTCTTCGAGGCGGAGTAACTTGTCTTTCTCGCCTTCAACAAGCCGGGTGACGGGCACGCCGCTCCATTTGGAAACAACCTCGGCGATTTCATCTGCGGAGACTTCTTCTTTGAACAACGTCGTTTGTTCGCGGCCCTTTTTATCCAAGCGTTTTAGTTCTTCCTCCATCTGCGGGAGTTTGCCGTGGCGTAGCTCGGCGACTTTATTGAGATCGTAGGCACGTTCGGCTTTTTCCATCTCCAATCGCGTGGCGTCGATCTCCTCGCGGAGTTTGCGGGTTTTTTGAACGGAAGCTTTTTCTTTTTCCCAGTGCAGACGGATACCTTTGGATTTCTCGCGCGCCTCGGCGAGTTCTTGGCGTAGAGCCTCAAGGCGGCGCTTGCTGGCGTCGTCCTTTTCTTTGGCGAGGGCGGTCTCTTCGATTTCGAGACGGAGAACCTTGCGAGTGAGCTCGTCGAGTTCCTGCGGCATCGAGTCCATCTCGGTGCGGATCATGGCGCAGGCCTCGTCCATCAAATCAATGGCTTTGTCGGGCAGAAAACGATCGGTGATGTAGCGGTTGGAGAGCGTGACGGCGGCGACGAGCGCGTTGTCCTGAATGCGCACGCCGTGGTGAAGTTCGAAACGCTCTTTGATGCCGCGCAAAATTGAGAGCGCGTCTTCGACCGTGGGTTGATTCACGACGACAGGTTGAAAGCGGCGCTCGAGCGCGGCGTCTTTCTCGATGTGCTGGCGATATTCGTCGAGCGTGGTCGCGCCGATGCAGTGCAACTCGCCGCGCGCAAGCATCGGCTTGAGGAGATTACCCGCGTCCATCGCGCCCTCGGTTTTGCCGGCGCCGACGATCGTGTGGAGTTCGTCGATAAACAAAATGATGCGACCCTCGGCTTGCTTCACTTCGTTGAGCACGGCCTTGAGGCGCTCTTCGAATTCGCCGCGGTATTTCGCGCCGGCGACGAGCGAGCCCATATCGAGTGAGAAGATAGTTTTATCTTTGAGCCCTTCGGGCACGTCGCCGCGGAGGATGCGTTGGGCAAGGCCTTCGACGATGGCGGTCTTGCCGACGCCGGGCTCGCCGATGAGCACGGGGTTGTTTTTGGTTTTGCGCGAGAGGATACGGATGGTGCGGCGAATCTCTTCATCGCGGCCGATGACGGGATCCATTTTGCCTTTGCGCGCTTGGGCGACCAGATCGATGCCGTACTTCTCAAGGGCGGCGTACGTGGCCTCGGGGTTATCGGTAGTGACGCGTTGATTGCCGCGGATTTCTTGGAGCACCTTGAGAACCTTGGCGCGCTCCAGCGTGAAACTTTTGAAAAGTTTCTTAAGCGACTCGGGCTTGGCGACCTCGAGGAGACCGAGGAAGAGGTGTTCGACGGAGATGAATTCGTCTTTGAGGGACTTGGCTTCGGCCTCGGCGCGCGTGAACACGTCGTTCACGGCTTGGGTGACGTACACTTTAGAGGCATCGACGCTACCGGTGACTTTGGGGATACGCTCGAGCTCGCGGTCCACAGCGAGCGCAAGAGCGCTGGCGGTGAGGCCGAGTTTGTCGACGAGACCCGGGACGAGACCGCTCTCTTGGGCGAGCAAAGCGGAGAGCAAATGCCACGTGTCGAGCTCGTGGTGGTTGAGACGACGGGCGATGGCCTGGGCGTCCGTGACGGCCTGGCGGGACATCTGGGTGAAGGTGTTCAAATCCATATGAGTCCTGGAACCTGCAGGGCCCGCGCCAGTGTGCGCACCGAGGGCAGAAGGAGCGGAGCGAGGCTAAAGCTGAGTCAGTTCGTGGCGCTTCGGCCCCAGGGTAGCGTCACGAAGGCGCAGTATGACTTAGTGGATTTTAGGCCGGCGCCAAACACGGCCCTACTTCGTGTTGATCTCATAAACCTCAACGATGGCGACGCCGGGCTTGGCGGGTTGATCAGGCAGACTCTCAAACGGTTGAACAAGTACGGTGTAACTGCCGGGAGCGAGGTCCGCCATGACGCACGGTTCGCGACGATTGCCCGGAGCATAGCCGGTGGCGTAAATCTGTTTCTCGCTAAAATAGCTCACCGTGGGCCGGAAATCGTCGGCGACGCCATTCACGCGCGTGGAGCCCGTGCTCCAGTCGTCGTTTTTCATGACGAGGTCGCCGGCCGAATTATAGATTTCCAAGTAAGGGTCATCCATGGCGGTGAGGCCGTATTTGGCGAGGGACGGGCCTTGGACGCGGATCAAAATGCGCTTGGTGGGGCCGGAGCCGGCTTGCACGACGAAGCCGCCGATCATGGTCTTGGAACGGTCGGCGTAGCCGCGGGTGGAGAGGTTGATGACCTTGTTATCGTTGCGATCGACCTCGTAGGCTTCGACGAGCGTAGTGCCAGTGCCACCGTCGGTGCTCTCTACGTTGACCGTGTAGCTGCCCGGATCGAGCGTGGTGAGGAGCGCGGAATCTTTGCCGCCAGAGGGAAAAGGAAACGCGCCGACGGCGGCACTGGCCGCGGCGATTTGGGTGCCCGTGGAAGCCGTGCCGGCGGGCGTGCCCCAGTTGTCGTTTTCGCCGATTTTGGCGAAGGGGGAGCGATCCGTCCGGTAAAGCGTGATGCGGGGATCAGCAATCGTGTTGGGCACGTTAAAGGGCGATGCGGCGATGGCGGGGCCCGAGGCGCGCACCAGCATTTTCTTGGCGACTGAGCCTTGGATGACGAAGCCGGCGATGAGTTGTTGTTCGCCAGTACCGCTGAAGGCGCGCGTGGCGACGTTGATGAGGGTGCCGGTATTGGTGGCGGTCTTGGTTTGCAGGCGGTAATTGGCGACTTCGAAGGCACTTTGCTCGACGGTGAGAGCGTTGTAGGCTTCGCCGCTTTGTCCGCTCGCGATGCCGACCGGAACGCTGATTGGCGCCGGCGCGGTGATGTTGGGATTGGAGAAATACGCGAGGCGGGTGCCAGGGGCGTAAGCCATGATCGTGCGGTAAGTGACTTGGTTACGACCAACCAATCGATAACCGTAACTATGAGAATAAGCGCCGGTGCCTTGGGTGCCGTCGGAGTTCTTGGAGTTTTCCCGATCATGAGCGCAGCCAAGGTTATGACCGAGCTCGTGCGTGACCGTTTCCTGACTCGTTACATAGGCGTACTGAACGACACTGAAACCAAAGAGCGGGTTATAGTTTTCACCCGGCGACGCGAGCATGTAGCCTAAACCAGCAGTCGTCGAATCTACGCGTTGGAGAATCAAGCACGTGAGGTCGGCGCCGGCTTGATCACGCAAGGCATGAATTTCGTCTATCTTGCCATCGGTCGTCGAACGCAGCGCCGCGAGCGCGTCAGTTTGCCAAGAGGCGACGGAGCCGGTGAGCTCGTCGCCGGCCAAGTTGACTTCAGCGATTTTAACTAACCGCACGCGGGCGGTGATGAGGCTGGCGGCGAAGTCGCTGTTGATCTTGGCGGTGGCGTTGTCGAAAAAACTTTGGATCGCCGCCGTGCGCGCGGTGCCCGACAAGGTCGATAGCACGGCTTGCGTGTAAAGAAACATGAGGTCGATCGTGACGTTGGCACCGGCGCTGGCGGCGGTCGGCGGGATCAAACCGGTGTCCTTCGCGCCTGCTGATTCGATGTGGGCGGCGGCGACTTTGCGGCGCGCGAGGGCTGCGATCGCATCGGCATCGAGGATGGGACGGGGGGCCGTGATCATGCCGCAGGGAGGCACGAGCGTTTCGTCGATCTCGTAAAATTGCGCGAGTTCAGCCGTGGCGGCGCGCAACGCAAATTTACCCAGTTCGACATCTTGGATCGAGGCGTGAAGAAAACCGGCGTTGTAGGATAAAATCACGCGACTCTGCGGCCGCCCCTCGATCGTACCCGTGCTCGTGAAGCGGTCGGGGCCCATGGAATTTGTACCGTCGATCACGACGCCGAGTTTCGTACCGTCGGGCAACGGAATCGCGACGCGACCGGCGCCCGGTTGTTGCCAAAAAGGGGAATCTTTCGCCGTGAAGAGCGCGGCGTTGAGGCGCACGTAATGGATCGCACGCGCGGGCGCCGGCAGCGCCTGGTCGAGGATCGCCGCATCGGCCGGTTGCGTATAGGCAAACAAGGGCTGTGCCGAGGCCCGCAGCAAGGCCACCGGCGAGTTTAGAGCAACGGTCGCAGCGACAAACCCCGAGGAATCAGCAAAGACGCTCGAGGTTCCTCCAAGCTGGGCGACGCTCGTGGAGGTCGCAGGCCGCTCCGGTTGCGCGTCCGCCAACCGATTAGGCTGTAGCAACCAGAACGTGAAACCCGCCAACACCACCACACTCATCAACACCAGCGCGCGATTTTGAGCGGGGGATTTCATGATAGGATTGGAATTTAAAAAGCCGCCGATGCAATGCCATTAGATCGCGTTTAAAAAACCTGCAGCATCAGCCTATAAACGTGTCACCCTAAAGAAACTAAATCAACAGCCCATCCTGACACGAAATTGTAACTTCGCAGCGATCTGATGTGATTGAACGTTTACATGAGAAGCGGAGTCTTCCCCTGCGTAGTTCACAGGTTTGCTTGGTGTCAGGTTCAGGTAGAACGAAGGCCGTCCAGGGGTGGACGGCCTTCACTATTTATAAAGCGGAAATGGTGGGCCGGGTGGGATTCGAACCCACAGTCAAAGGATTATGAGTCCTCTGCTTTGACCATTAAGCTACCAGCCCAAAAAATTTTAACGGATCCAGCCACTTGGAAAGGTCGCCAGGCGACGTCTCATGCTGACTAAACCCAAAGGAAATCTGCAGGGCTTAACCTGCACCAGACTCTGTTGTATTATTTAGAACGGGGTCAACTGCGACTCGTCCGGCAGCGCCGAATTAGCCCCTGGCTTAGCCGTGGGCCCGATTCCACCAGCGCAGGCGGAGGTTTATCCGTTTTTGCGCGGTACCTTTTTCTTCGCGTCCGGTGACGGCTGCGGACGGGTGAAACCCAAGGCGGCAGCGAGCTCGGGGGATTCCTTAAAACGTCCCTGATCGTCGGAGTCGGTGATCCATTTTTCTAAAGCGAGACGTAGCTGCGCGAGCGCGGCCCGGTGTTCGGGTTGAGCGGAGACCGCGAGGTTGTGCATCGACCACGGATCGTTCTCCATGTCGTAAAGTTCCTCGGGCGGCATCGTCGGCGAGAGATAAAAAAAATTCTGCCACGGCGTGAGTTGATCTTGCGCACCGAGGGTTTTGATGAGGTTCCAAACAGGATATTGGCGCTCCTTGTAAGCGTTGGCCTGGAGAAAGGGCCGCTCGGGAAGAAAGTTTTTAATGTAGCGATAGCGGGCATCGCGGACGGTGCGGAAACGGAAAACAGTCTCGTCGCAGCGATCGCGGGCGCCGAAGGCAAAGGCGCGAGCGACTCCAGCGTGTTCACCGAAGAGGATGCGGCCTTGCATCGCGGCAGGCTTCGGAGCGCCGGCGATGTCGATCAACGTGGCCGGGATGTCGATCGCTTCCATGATCTGATCACTGACCGTGCCAGCCTTAAAACCCCTAGGCGCGGGGAAATTTTTCGCCCAGCGCACTATGAAGGGAATGCGCAGTCCATCGTCGTACACAAATTGCTTGCCGCGCACCTGAGCCTGACCGTGGTCGCCCATGAAAAGAATGATGGTGTCGTCGGCGAGCCCATCGGCCTCGAGTTGTTTTAAAATCCGACCGATCTTGCGATCGAGTTCGCTGGCGGAGTCGAGGTACTCAGCCCAATCCGCACGCGCGACCGGATGATCAGGATAAATCGGCGGGAGCGTGATTTGGGCGGGATCGACGCGCTTGGGCGCCTTAAAAGCCCGGTGGGTTTCTTGGAAATTGACCTGCGCGAAAAAGGGTTGGCGGCCTTTCAGGTCTTTCCAATCGGCGGAGTCAAAGGGCTGCGCCGGATACGTGAAATTCCAATCCGTCTTGCCCGAGCCACGAAAACCGACCGCAGCGGGAAACTCCCGGATGTTGGCCGTAAAGTAACCGGCATCGCGCAGCCAATCGGGTAGCGGCCGCACGCCGGCGGGCAACACGTAGCCGTCGTCGCGGTGCGAGCGGTGGTTGTGCGCGCCGATCGTGGTTTGATACATCCCGGTCATGAACGCCGAGCGCGAAGGGCTACAAACGGGCGCGGTGGCAAACATGCGGTTGAAACGCATGCCTTGCGCGGCGAGTTGGTCGAGATGAGGTGAATCGACGTCTTTGACGCCATAACAGCCGAGATCCGGCGAAAAATCCTCCGCGATGAGCCAGAGAATGTTCGGACGCTTAGCCGTCACCGCCGCCTGCACAGCGAGACCGCACACAGCCAAAGCAATAAATA
>CAMDRP010000051.1 GCA_945906965.1 Opitutus sp. GAS368
GACATAACCGTGGCGAAAGGTGAGGCTCTCGCGCGCGAGGCGATCGAGGTGCGGCGTCTGAATCTGCGGGTGCCCCATGAAGCCGTAGTCGCCCCAGTGTTGATCGTCCGAGATAATCATGACGACGTTGGGCGGGGCCGCGTACACGCGGAGACTGGCCGCCAGAAGAAGCAAAATCACAAACCGGTGACTGAGCCTGCGAGGGGAGTTGGCTGGGTCGTGGAGACGTGGGGTAAATCTCATGCAAGTTTGTTAACAGCCCAGGCCGTGCCCGGATAGACAAAAGATGCGGCGAGGATCCAGGTCCGGGCCTCGCGTTCGCGCGTGAACGCTCTTGAGCCGGCGAACGATGGAAGTGCTCGGCGACGGACCGGCACCCAAGCTTAACAGCTAATCTCGGCGGCGCGGACGCCGTGGATCTGAATTTCAAGCCTGCTCGCGCACTTCTTTGATCAATTGACCGGCGGATTTACCGCTCTGCGCTAGAGCTTTTTCTACAACGGGCTGCACGGTATCGGATTCTGCTAGCGCGAAGATTTTTAAGCCCAGTCGCATACAGAAGCGCATGGAAATTACCTATCCCACACCAAACCCTAGGGGGGTGCGTGGGTTTCGCCCCTGGACGAACTCTACGAGATCGACAAACTCTGGCCCACCTCGAAAGCCCTCGCCGTCGCCAAGAGCGAAAAAGACGGCAACGACTACGCCTGCGTGTGGACCAACAACTACCACGGCACACGCGTCTTTGGCACGACCTTCGGCCACAGCAACGCGACCTGGTCCGACCCGACCTTCATCGCCCTCCTCGCCCACGGCCTGCACTGGGCCGCCAGCAAGTAAGCGCAGCGTTCGACTTAAAGGCCAAGGCCGGCGAGATCAAAACCCCCAAGCCAGAGAGGCGTCAGGGCGGTGATCGTCGGTGTATTCGTCGGATTTTACTTAATAAAACGCCGCCGAATTAAAGTTCCCGACGAGTTTAACTCGATTGCGAAGCGTTTTATCTTTGGGGAAACGCGTCGCACCTATGGGGCAATATGTTTTTCAGTTGGGGCAATGCGTCTCCCCAATGGGGCAACGCTTATCCCCAATAGGGCAATGCATCCTACCAATGGGGCAATGCATTCTAACAATGGGGCAACGCGCTTCCCCATTGGGGCAATGCGTTTTGTAGTTGGGGCAGTGCGTGGACGATGTTGGTTAATCGGCTGGCCGGTGTTCGGCGTCGGATAGGCAAGATCCCATTTCCCGCACGAAAGGGCTTCGGCGCGAACTTGCAGGCTTCAGATCTGACGCGCCCCAACCACGAGACCGGCCCGAGCGAGTCCCTTGTCATGAAATGCAAAAGTACAAAAATTTGAGCATTTCTCCACTTTACTAGCGGAGCGCAGCCGGGCCGTCTCGTCCCAGAAAGCCCCCTACACCTCACCCCAACATGAAGATCCCGCTCTCGTTTCGCCGCGTCGTCATCGCACTCGAATGCGCAATTCTCGCCACGGTCGGCTCCGCCCAAATCGCACCAAACCCGGTCGATCCAGCTGCCCTCGCCAGGTGGGACAAGAACAAGAACGGTCGCCTAGATCCCGACGAGCTGGCGGCCAAGAACGCGGCGGAAGCTGCCGGCACGACAAATGAAATCATCGACCTCACACCCTTTGAGGTTTCCGTTGACGCCTCCGACACCTACCAGGCCACGAACACCAATTCCATCACCGGCACCAATGTAGCCCTCGGCAAGACCGCCCTCGATGCCAAGGTGTTTAACAGGCAACTCATGGACGAGTTGGGCGTGGTCGACATGACGGAAATGTTGTCGAAGCTCGGTGGTCTCGGCTCCGCCATTATCGCCGGCGGCAACGAGGAAGTTCGCGGCGACCTCGAAGGGGACCGGCAGGACCCGAAAAGCATGACCATGCGCGGGCTCACCATCAACAACCCCCGGCGTGACGGCTTCCTCCGGGCCGACACTGCACTGATGGACTCCTTCGACGTCGAGCGAGTCGATGCACTCGGCGGCTCCAATTCACTGCTCTTTGGCTCCGGTGATGCCGGCGGCGTCATCACCACCAACTCCAAACGTGCGCTCGTAGGCCGCAGGCAGCAGGGCAGCTTCACCGCGGGTGGAGATTCCGAGGGCAGCCGCCGCTACACCCTAGATTTCGGCGCCGGCTTCAAATATTGGGGCTTTCGCATCAACGCAGTCCACGGCGACACTAAATATTTCCGCCCCGCCAACCGCCAATTAAACGAAGGTCTGACCCTAGCGACGACCGTTCGGCCATGGAAAAACCTCGAGATTCGCGGTGAGTGGCGCCACTTGATCCGCGACACCACCTATCCCAACTCCGGCACCGTGCGCGCCCCGCTCACGCAGCTACTACCCACGGGGGAGCGGGTAGACAACCAGAGCACCCGCTACCTGGCGGCCTTCCCGAATGCAAGTGCGCTGACCGACGGACTCATTGATGTCACGAAAGCCGATACGCTCTTCGGCCCCTACTACGCCTTTGCTTTTAAGAATCTCAGTAGGTCGGTGGTCGCCGAAGCCAAGCTCGCCGAGGGCCTCGGCCTGCAGGTGCGCTACGGCCACGACGCGCGCGTCAACAACGCGCTGAGCCCGACGAACAATTCGATCTTTGCCCCGGGGGCGGCCGGCAACCTTTACGCGGATCCGGCGACCGGACTGATCGGCACTAAATGGGCGTTCAACATGAACTTCCCGGTCTTAAATCCATTTCATACCGGGGCCCGCGGCTACCGCGCCGCCCTGGCCTACCAAAAGAACCTCGGTCGCTGGGGATCCCACCAAGCCAGCGCGTTTTTTCAGGACATGGAGTCTTGGACGAATCAAGACCAGTGGAGATTTTATGAGGCCGACGCGTCCGGCAACGCGCCCGTGAACCCAGCTCTGATCACCGTGGCCGACCTCGGTCGCATCCCTATTCCGTCGTTCTGGGTCCCCATCAATCCCACGGGGCTCGTCGGGGGCAAAAAATGGCCCTTCTCTTCGCTCGTGCATCCCAACGGCAAAACTTACGTCTCCCAACCGCTGATTTTTCCAGGTGCCGTCCCTCCCACTGCGGGCAACCCCCTCGGTCTCTCCGGACCGATCAACCCGACCACCGGCCAGAGCACCGTCGGAGGCTATTCCCAAGAGGACGTCAACGAGCGCAGCAGTGGTCTGAGCGTGTTCAGCGAATGGTGGAAGGGGCGGATCGATACGATGGTCGGTTACCGGACCGAGGAAGCGAGCGGCCTCCGCAGAAATGTGGGTCTAAAGCGCGGTCCAATCAGCTACGACAGCCTGACGACCGGCGCCGTAGTCGACACCCCCCTGAAGGGCGTGCGCGTCTCGTTTAATTACGCCACCAACGCCAAAATCAACTTCGACACCACGCGCGACATCTACAATCAACCCCTTCCTCCCGGCAAAGGCGTGAGCAAAGACATAGGCCTGAAGTTCGGGCTCTGGCAGGACCGGGTTTCGGGTAATTTCAATTACTACCAATCCGAAGCCCAGAACTTCACCGCCACATTCGGCAACCGGAATGACGTTGATCCCGACGGCATCAACGGTCGCAACGGCGGACCCTCCTACACCTACAGCAAGACGTCCGACGGTTACAACCTCACGCTCTCCGCGCGCCCGACCCGCGGCTGGGAAATCCGCATTAACTTCGCCACCGCCAACGGCAGCGAGCGCACCGACGTCGACCTGCCGCAATTCTACAACGACCAATTCAATACCACCACCGTCGGCGGTCAGACGGTCGTAGGCGTCCGCGCCACCCCGGGCGGATCCGTCACACCTCTGCTCGTTCCGTCCGACCCGAGCAACCCGGCCTCGGCCCGGATTCCACTCTCCATCGCGATGATGAAGGATCCGAACAGCCCTTACGCCGCCCAGCTCGACATCGAGTCCGGCCAGATCCTCAACGCCCAACTGCTTGGGCTCCTCACTCCCGGCGTCGGCACGGCTGTCACCGGACTCCCGCTCAGCGACCACCAACTAGGTTTCGTCTCGCCCTCCGGCGGCAGCCTGATCGTCCGTCGCTCCGGCGAGAAAACCTTCGGTTACGCCGAACAAAGCTACAGCCTAATCAACCGCTATCAGTTCAACGAAGGAAAGCTCCGCGGACTTGTCGTCGGCCTCAGCAGCAGCCTGCGCCACAACCAGCGCGGCTACATGTATACGGACGCCGCCGACGCAAACAAACGGAAGATGTTTTATTCTCCCGACCGCCTCCTGCACGATCTGTTCGGTACCTACCGGTTCAAGCCGATCGGGAAAATCCGCACCTCCCTTCAGATCAACGTTTCCAACCTGATGGACGCAAATGAAGTCGTCTATCTCGTCCGAGCGACCAACGGCACGCTCCGGTACGCGCAATGGCTCAACTCCCCGCGCAAACTGAGTATCACCACCACAGTTAGTTTCTGAGTGCGGCAATTTGTCCCGGTTGGGGCGGCACCAAGAATTTCCGTTTTCGACCACCATCGATTTCTGAACCAGATGTAGCGACGAACGCCGCTTTCTTGGCGTTGGTCTAAACTCCGACCAGAAAGGCAGCGCAGATAGCGATCAGAGATACTCGCAATCTCTGATCGCACCAATTCGGTGAATTCCCGCATTACCTTTATGCGGAGGCTAATCAAACCTGCGCGCTATGAGTCGAAGGCTTAGGCGGCTTGGAAAAAGGCCCGTGTTGAGCGCGATAATCGCGTGGCGATAAACCCGTGTGACGCCTAAACAACTTAGAAAAGTGATAGGGATCAGGCAAACCCACCGCTTTACCGATCTCAGACACCGGCTGTGCGGTTCTGAGCAACAACACACGCGCCTCCTGCAGTTGACGACCGATCACATAACCTTTGGCCGAAACACTCAGATGCCGACGAAATAATTTCAGCACATGGGAACGACTTTTACCTATGATCGCGGCTAAATCATCCACCCGCGGGGCGAGATGAAAACCTCGATCAATATGTACGAGTAGTCGGTTCAATTCTTCGGGTCGACTGGTGGTTGGCGGTGCCCCGAAACTTTCTGTTGCTCGTAAAATTTCAGCCACCAGCAAATGCCCGATTGAACGCGCTTCAGATTCATCTCGCTTGGATTGTAAGAACCAGCGGATGGAATAATCGATCAAGCGACCCAGGGGTTCGTCAATTTGGGTATGTAAGCGCACCACTCCCTCCAATTTAGGCCAGCAAACATCCCTGCGATCCGGTGAATCAAACTCTGCGTCATCTATCTCATGGGGCACATTTGGCACCCACTTCGCCCCGTTGCGATACCAAGGCACAATGTGCACGTGAGCCGTGTACATCGGCTCCTGCGCCGAGGGTAGATAGGTGATCTGTCGATTCCACGGCAATAAATACAAATCATTCGGTTCCAAACGGTAATTCGCACCATCCACCACAAACTCACCTAGTCCGCTTTTACACCAAAAGAGCGCCCTACTCTGCACGCACCCGTTGGTAAAATTTTGCTGCGCGGCAAATTGAAACATGCCTCCACGACATACGCAGGGCGACCCGATCTCTGCACCAGACCGCTTGGCTACCACTTTTTTACCGCGTGACTTGGCCCGTCGCATGAGACGCAAAAGTACAAAATTTTACTCAGTTGTCCATGGATTTCACTGGTCGTCATCTGCTACCTTGGTGCGGCAAGTTACGCACCAAGCCCCTATAATCAGCCCTCTCATACCATGAACTTGAGCATAAAATTCCTAGCCGGATTTATCCTTACCCTTCTCCTTACCCAAGGTTTGGCAGCACAGAATGTCGCACCCGTTTATGACCTCGTGATTTACGGTGATTCCTCCAGCGCAGTAACAGCCGCCATCGCGGCCAAACGGCAAGGACGCTCGGTCGTTTTAGTTAATCCCACCCACTTCGTCGGCGGAATGAGCGCCAGCGGACTCGGTGCGAGCGATTTCTTGGGTAAACGCGGCACATTTGGTGGCATTGCGTCCGAGTTTTACGATGCAATCGCTGCAGCGTACGGTGCAAAATATATTCGCAGTTTTGAACCGCACGCCGGTCAACGTGTGTTCGAAAAAATGATCGCCGATGCCGGCGTAACCGTCGTGTTCAACGAACAACTCAACCGCACCCCAGGTCAGGGCGTGACGATGTCTGGCAAACGCATCACCGCAATCACAACGCTCAGCGGCAAAACTTACCGAGGCCGGATGTTTATCGATGCGACCTATGTTGGCGACCTCATGGCGGCCGCAGGCGTAACCTACACGGTCGGGCGCGAAACCGAAAAACAATACGGCGAAGACATGGCCGGAGTCAGACGCGGGGACACCCAACCGCGCGTCCACTACACGCAACGCGACAAGGATCACTTCGTGAAGAACGTGGATCCTTATGTGGAACCGGGTAACCCAAGCAGCGGACTCCTGCCTTATATTTTTCAAATCGACGGGCTCACCAACGGCCAAGGCGACCGCAAAATTCAAGCCTACAACTACCGAGTCTGCCTCACTACCGATGCCGCACTCCGTATTCCGATAGAAAAGCCTTCAGGATACCGTGCCATCGATCACGAATTACTTCTGCGTAATTTCGAGGCCGGTGATGAACGTCTGCCCGCTTTAATCGAGCCCCTCGCCGGCACCGGCTCAAAGGTGGATTGGAACAACATGCACGCTGTAGGCTCCGACTTACCTGGGGCCAACTGGGATTACCCTGAAGCGAGTTACCAACGACGTCGCGAGATCGAGCACGAACATCAAAACTACATCCGCGGTTTTCTTTGGACCCTCGCTCACAGCCCGCGCGTGCCGGTAAAAATTCGCGAACAGGTCGCGGGGTACGGGTTAAGCAAAGACGAGTTTACGGACAATGGCGGTTGGCCGTGGATGATCTATATCCGTGAAGCCCGCCGAATGGTTTCCGATTACGTCATGACGCAGCTCAACTGTGAAGGAAAACGCTCAGCGACGGATCCCGTCGCTCTCGGATCATTCGGCATGGATTCACATGTCGTGCAGCACTACGTGACTGAAAAAGGCTACGTTGTGAGTGACGGCGTGATCTGGCGCGTTCCACCCAAGCCCTATGGTATCGCTTACCGCTCCATCGTTCCGCGTCGTGGTGAATGTGAAAATCTATTAGTTTCTGTCTGTCTTTCGGCCAGCCATGTCGCCCATGGCTCCATCCGGATGGAACCGGTTTTTATGGCGCTGGGCCACAGCGCGGCGATTGCCGCTGGTGTCGCAATCGATGCCAACGTGAGCGTACAGGATGTAGCCTATTCAGTATTACAGGAACGCTTGGTCGCCGAAAAACAAATCATCCACTAAATCGAGAACCGGCGGAAAGCCGTTCGTTTTTGAAGACACAGCTCCCTGCTTTACGCCTTGGCCTATGATTTCACTAAAACGTTCGTGGCTAGAAACGCCCCGTCGCCCCCGAATCACATAAAACAATCACATTTATCGTTTTAACGCTGGGGCGACGGAAAATCGAGCGTCGCCCCCGTCGCCCCCCAGTACGCAAAAAGACCGGGCATTTTGAGCCCGGTCAGCCAGTAATCCGATCTATCCGCTAATTGCGATGCGATGATGCGACTTGGTCGATAAGCCGAATTATCCGTTCACATAAATGAGGCGACCGGGCATCCTGTAATCCTGCGACACTGGTGACGGCTGATTTGGCCGCCTATGGCCTACTAAGCCGCCACAACATTGGTCATCGATTAAGCTGTGTATTGGTTTGGTGGATATTTTCACCAAGCAGCTCCGTCTGGTGTTAATACAACAAAGTCCGATTTTACGCCCGGTACCCACTATCTTTTTAAGAAAAAAATTGAGATTATGTGGGCATGCAAAAAGTACCCACAAAATTTGCGCCCGACGAAAACTGCGAGCCTAGATCGTTTCGTCCTCAACCCAGCCTGAGCTTGTCTCCCGTTGCCCAGTAACCCCGGAGCCCCGTAACCATGTCGTCCCGTCCTCCAGTCGAACAGTCTACCTGTGCCTTGGCGCAGGGGGTTCCTGTTCGCCTGAGAGGTACGATTACGGTCAACCGGATCGTTGAGACGAAGAGACCGGGAGGTGCCGCGTGAATGAGCAAAATTCGCACCTCCCGTTTAAGTTGAACCTGTCTTACGAGGAGGCTGTCGGCTTGTTGGGCTCTGAGATATTATTTCGTCGGTTTAGGTGCGCTGGTTGGATTGAGCCCCTCGACGAGTCCTTTGATTGTCTGTATCCTAGAAGTCGTATTCTCGCGGCACAAGCGCGTTTGGAGCAGGGTGAATCTCTTCCCGTATTGCCCGACAACATTCAAAGGCAAATCAACATTAGGCGTGCAGCCGCTCGTAAGGCTTATGGGGAGACTGCAGAGTCTTATCCCGCAGAGACGACCCCCTTGGCTTACGATTTAAAAGAGGCGCAAAAACTTCTCGGAGGACTTGGGAGAACGAGTGTCTTTCGCTGGATTAAGATGGGCCGACTAGAGCGCATCGGCGGAACCCGCAGGGTCTTGATCACTCGGAAATCGGTTGAACGTGCTGCAAGTGAATAAGTGCCGCCGCCTCGGTGCTGTGGCGGTCGCGCAGGTGGCGGTAGGTCTTCATCAAGAGAGCGCCGCCGTCGCTGTGCCCGAGCCAGTCGGCAACGGTCGGGATAGGAACGCCCGACTCAATGGAGAGGGTCGCAAAGTAGTGCCGCAGGTCGTGTTGACGGAGCGAGGCGATACCAAGCCGCTTGCAGGATCGTTGGAGCGCCTTGAGGCAGTTCTTGCAGCCCAAAAGAGGCCCACCGATACGCTTGGCGAGGATTTTATCCAACAAGGCACGGAGCGGGGCGTTGATCGGCACCTGCCGGAAACTGGTGTCGGTCTTCGTGCCGCGCACGATTATGAATTTGCCGCGCACATCCTCAACGCGGGCGGCAGAGGCTTCTCCGGCCCGAAGCCCGGAGTAGGCCAAGAAGCGGGCAAACTCAGCCGAGTCCTCGGCTTGTTTTATGTAGTATGCTTTTAAACTCTCTTCGATGTCCTCGACGTTAACATCTTCCATGTCCCGGAACACGCGCTCCAAGGTGTCGTTGGACGGGATGTCAGGTCGCCGGGATTGCCGGGGTAAGTAGAGCGGGTTGCCGAATGGACTTTCCTCGGAAAACGGGTTGGCCGAAATGACGTTTTTAATGACGGCGGTTTTGAGCAGAATCCGCAGCATGGTCAGGGTCTGGTTGACGACCGCGACGCTGTAGCCCTTGCGCTGATCCTTCCACTGCCCGCACAGCGTGAGCGCCTCTTCGCTCAAATACGTCCTGAGTTCAAGGATGGTCGCCCGGGTCACGTTGCGAGCAAGGCAGGTATCGAAGTCGCCCTGTTGCCAGTGCGTCCGTAACCGTGAAATCCAGTTTCGGTACATGACCTTTGTCCGGTGAGCCGAGGACGCCGCGTTGATCTCGGTTGTGAGGTACTGGGCGATGGAGCCGAGAGTGCGGAGGGAAGAGTCGGTCTGGACTCCGGCTTGCCGGGCAACCTCGGTGAGCCCGTGTTGTTTGGCGTGCCGCAGTTTGGCGATGTGGAAGGTCGCGGTCTTTAAGGATCGGACTACGCGCTTCCCGTTAATCGAATATCGCGAGTAGTACGTCCCGTTGTGGTGCTGGTACAAGCCCTCGACTGCCGAAGCGGTCAGAGCGTATTTTTTTGGCGTTGAGGTTTTCTCAGAGCCGGATTCACTGGTAGGCATGATGTTCATGGTTGAATACGCCGATAAGCAAAAACCACCTCGGTGGCATATGCAAGTGGCATATTTTACCCCGGCCATCGAGATGCGGGTGTCGTATATCGGTAATATGTGTGCTTCCCAAGCATGAGAGGAGGGTTCGATTCCCTCCGCCCGCACCAATTAGTCCCCCACAACCAAAAATAAAATACCATGAAGTCCTCCAAGATCCTGTTCGTTGTCGCCGCCCTTATCTCGGCCTCGTTCGCCTTCGCGGCCGACGCTGCCAAAGATGCCGCTCCGAAAAAGGGCAAGTGCTGCGTGAAAGCTGAAACCGACGGCAAGACCTGCGCTCACGAGTGCTGCGTCGCCGCCGCTAAAGCACACAAGAACTGCGAAAAATGCGGCGGCACCAACGCCCCCGCTGCCGCCAAGCACTAAGCCGTCTGGCTAAGTTAGCCTTTACGAAAGCCGCTCCGTTAACGGGGCGGCTTTTTTTAGGCTCCGACTTGGCGGCGCGGAGGCGCGATCAGAGCCAAGGATCGAAGAGGATTTTGACGGCTTGTTTCGTGCGTAATAATTCGACGCCCTCGGCGTAGCGCGTGAAGGGCAACGTGTGCGTGATGAGCGGAGCCAACTGGAGTTGACCCGCGACGATGAAGCGCAGGGCAGTCTCGGCGGCGGTGCGATGGTGTTCGCCGTAGCCCATCAGCACGAGGCCGGGACCGAAGAGATGGCGCGGGTTGAAGCGCACGTCTTCGCGGAGCACGCCGAAAAGCGTCACGCAGCGGCGCGTGCGATCCATGAGAAACTCGATCGACGCGGGCAAGCCGGTGAGATCAATCGCGTCGTCGAGAGCGGAGGCATCGCGCGCGGGCGGCCAGGCGAGGGCATCGGGCGCGAGGGTGCGATGCGCGCCGAGGCGGGACGCGAGGACGCGACGATCGGCGACAACATCGAAGCCAATGATTTCCGCGGCACCGTGAGCGCGGGCGAGTTGCACGGCGACCAGACCGGCGGGGCCGAGGCCGGAGAGACCGAGGCGTCGACCGGCGACGCCGCCGAGCGTGGCGAGTTGTTGAAAGGAAACTTCGACGCACATCGCGAGTTCGAGCGAGGCGAGCGCGGCGGCGGGTAAGTGCGCGGGGACCTCGAGGAGATCATCGGCGCGGAGCACGTTGAACTGCGCGTAGCACCCTTGCGGGCGGCGACCGGTGTCGCGCCATACGGCGACGCTCGCCCCGACGCGGAACGAAGTGACTTCAGGCCCGAGGGCGACGATCTCGCCGACGGCTTCGTGGCCGGGTTGACCGGGGAGATAAGGGTAATCGAGCGGCGCGCCGGGAAACATCGGTTGGCCGCCAAAGATATGGAGGTCCCAATGCGGACACGTGGCGACGGCGCGGATGCGGACGAGGACTTCACCGGGACCGGGCACGGGCACGGTGGCCTCGCGCCATTCCGCGCGGCCGGGAGCGACAACCTGCAAAAGACGCATCTGAGTGGGGAGTAACATGGGGCAAGCGCGCAGGCGCTTACTGGCGCTGATAACCTTATCTGACTTATTTAGGCGTCGGTGGGGGCGGGTTCGTTGCTGAGGTTGCGCCAGCGGGCGAGGACGCGACGGTGGATGTCGTCGGGCGCCAGTCCGTAGGAGCTGCGCAGGATCGCGTTGCTCGAGCCGTGTTCGACAAATTTATCGGGCCAGCCGATGCGTTCGACGGCGGTTTGGCAGGCGGCGTCTTGCAAGGTTTCGAGCACGGCACTGCCAAAGCCGCCGGCGAGCACGTGGTCTTCCATGGTGACGATGAGCGGGACGAGCGTGGCTTGGCGGAGGAGCAGCGTGCGGTCGAGCGGCTTGATGAAGCGGGCATTGACGACGCCGACGGAGAGGTGTTCCTCGCGGGCGAGGCGCTCGGCGAGGGCGAGGGCGTCGGCGATCATGGGGCCGAGGGCCCAGATCATGATTTGGGTGCCCTCGCGCAAGACCTCGGCTTGGCCGATGGGGAGGGCGACGGGTTGGGCTTTGATCTTGGCGCCCGTGCCGGCGCCGCGCGGGTAGCGGATGAAGCCGGGGCCGGGGAGTTGCAGGCTGGTGTGGAGCATGTCGACGAGTTCGTCCTCGTCTTTGGGCTGCATGACGGTGGCGCCGGGGACGCAGCGGAGATAAGCAATGTCGAAGAGACCGTGATGCGTGGGGCCATCGGCGGGGGAGAGGCCGGCACGGTCCATGCAGAAGGTGACGGGGAGGTTTTGCAGGGCGACGTCGTGGATGACCTGATCGTAGGCGCGCTGGAGAAAGGTGGAGTAAATCGCGCAGACGGGGCGGAAGCCCTTGGTGGCGAGACCGGCGGCGAAGAGCACGGCGTGTTCCTCGGCGATGCCGACGTCGAAAAATTGCTTGGGGACCTCGTTGGAAAGGTGGATGAGGCCGGTGCCGCTGGGCATGGCGCCGGTGATGCCGAGGATCTTGGGGTTGGCCTTGGCAAAGCGGACGAGGGCGTGGCCGAAGACGTCTTGGAGGTTGGGCGGGGTACCGGGGGCGGAGGTTTTGCTCTCGCCGGTGGTGGGATCGAAGGAGCCGAGGCCGTGGAATTTCTCGGGTTGGGCGAGGGCGGCTTCGAGGCCTTTGCCTTTTTTGGTGAGCACGTGGATGAGCACGGGCACATCGGCGTGGCGGGCGAACTCGAGGTTTTTCTGGAGGGCGACGAGGTCGTGGCCATCAACGGGACCGAGGTAGCGGAGGCCGAATTTCTCAAAGAGGGAGGATTCGACGAAGAAGTCTTTCGTCTCGCGTTTCCATTTATGGTAAACGCGGTTCAGGCTCTCGCCGACGGGGAAGCTCTTGAAGAAGCCCTCGATGTCGTGGTGGAGCTTGTTGTAGGTTTTGTTCGTGCTGAGGCGGTTGAGATAGGTGGAGATGGCGCCGACGTTTTTGGCGATGGACCACTCGTTGTCGTTGAGGATGACGATGAGCCGCTTGGTGGAGCCGACGATGTTGTTGAGGGCTTCGAGGGTAACGCCGCAGGTGAACGCGCCGTCGCCGCAGACGGCGACCACGTGTTCGGAGCTGCCGCGGAGGTCACGGGCGGTGGCCATGCCGAGGGCGGCGCTCAAGGCGGTGCCGGCGTGGCCGGCGCCAAAGCTATCGTGTGGGCTCTCGGCGCGGTAAAGGAAACCACTGGTGCCGCCGGATTGGCGGAGGCCACGAAAAAACGCGCCTTGGCGGCCGGTGAGTAGCTTGTGGACGTAGCCTTGGTGGGCGACGTCAAAGACGAATTGGTCGTTGGGCGTATCGAAGACGCGGTGCAGGGCGAGCGTGAGCTCGACGACGCCGAGGTTGGGCCCGACATGGCCGCCGTTCTTGGCGGTGACAGCGATGATTTCGTCGCGGATTTCCTGCGCGAGCTGGGGCAGTTGGCCGGGCGCGAGGGCTTTGAGGTCGGCGGGGCCGTGGATGGTCTCGAGAAGGCGAGCGGGAGAAACGTTCATCAGAAGCGGAAGCAGGAAAGGCGGATGGGGTGAAAAGTAGGTGGGCGATGGGACTCAGGCGCCGCGCTCGGGCTCGAAGGTGGAGAACGAGGCGCCGTCTTTTTGTTTCTTGAGCAGCTCGATCTTGAGCTCGGCGTCTTTGAGGCGGGATTCGCAGACTTTCAGCAGCTTGGTGCCCTGCTCGAACTTGGCCAGGAGGTCGGCCAAAGGCACGTCGCCGGACTCCATCGTCTCGACGATGGACTCGAGCTGATTGAGCGCGGTCTCGAATGACAGTTTGCTTTCCTTAGTTTCCACGAGGGGAAGATGGGTGGGTGGGCGCCGGTTTCAAACAATCTTTAGGGGATTCTGGCATAAGCTTAGATTGCGCTGGGAGAAGGAGTGGGCACGGTGGCCGGAGCGGATGGGTTTCCGCCCAACCGTATGTTATCTTCTTTTTTGCAGCGTTGCAGTGTGAGCCTGATTTCGGCGGGGAGCCGCGTGATCGGCCGGGTGCGGCGCTGGATCGTGGCGCGGCCGCGGTTGGCAGCGTGGTTTTTCCCTGATGGCGACGGTACGCCGGAGTCCCGTTACCGGGAGTACAACGGCTGGTACTTTGCCAATTTCTACGAGCAGGAGAAGATGCTGGCGGATAAGCCGCGGATGGCGTTCTACCACGCGGCGATCACGCGACACATCCAGCCGGGAGATCGCGTGATCGATCTTGGGACGGGCACGGGCATCTTGGCGGCGTTTGCGGCGCGGCGCGGGGCGGCGCACGTGTACGCGGTGGACCATTCGGAGATATTGCGCCACGCGAAGACCTTGGCGGCGGCTAACGGAATTCAGAACGTGGAGTTCATTGCGGCGCACAGTTCGGAGTTTACGACGGACGAGCCCGTGGACGTGATTTTGCATGAGCAGATGGGTGACTGTCTCTTCGACGAGGCGATGGTGACCAACGTCTGCGACTTGCGGGATCGCTTGCTGAAGCCGGGCGGGCTGATTTTGCCGAGCTGTTTCGATTTTTTTTGTGAGCCCATCAAGTTGAACGATGCGCGGCATGTGCCGTTTATCTGGGAGCTCAATGTGCATGGTTACGACTATGCCTGCATGGGGCGGCAACGGCCCCAAGAGCCCGATTATTATCATCTACGCAGCAGTGATCCGGAGTTTGTGGGCCACTTTTTAGGCGAGCCAAAGCCAGTGCTCTCGGTAGATTTGCACACGTTAAACGAGGCGGACCTGCCGGGGGAAATTAACTTTTCGCGCACGGTGGTGAATGCGGGGCGCTTGGATGGATACGCGGTGTATTTCCGCGCGCGCGTGGATGCGGATCTCAAACTCAGCTCGGGCCCGAAGGATGCCGGGCGCGCGCCGCACTGGGGCTATCGCATTCTGCGGACGGATCGGGCGGACTTTGCGGTAGGCGAGCTGATTGATGTGCGCCTGACGGTGGGGCGCTGGACGGATATTGATACGTGGCGTTGGAGCCACGAAAAACGCGCGGTGATCGCGGCGGTTTAAACGGCGCGAGGGCGCAGCGGCCCAGCCTTAACCTCAGACGGTGCGCGGCGCTTCGGGCCAGACGGCGAGGAAAGCGACTTGGGCATCGCGATCGGGCAAGCCGACGCGTTGCGGGTCGTGCAAGAATCTCAGGGGAAAGCCGGCGTCGAGGGCGGTCACGGTGACGTTAAAACCCTCGACCCGGAAAAACGCGCGCCAAGCGCCGCAACCGATTTCGAGTTGGTCGGCATTGCGGCGACGGATGCGACGCGTGCGGTGTGGCGTGGGATCGCGGGCGAGAAGTTCTTCGAGGCGCGTGCGGAAATCGATCTGCCAGTGAGCGACCAGCCATGCGGCCTGCGCGGTCGCGGTCGGGGCATAGTGGACCGTGAATTGCGGGGCTTGGCGCGTGAGCGCGTCGACTTCCTCGATCCAACCGGCGCGGGCCTCGGGGAAACTGTCGTATGCCGGGACGTAAGGTTTGAGATCGAAGACCGGCGTGCCCTCGACGAGATCGCATTCGCCGAGGATGAGGCGACGACCTTCGATCGCGATGAGTTGCACGGGCGTGAGCCCAAGGGGATTGGGGCGATGCGGTGAACGCGTGGCGAAGACCCCGCGCCGTTGGGCGGGACCGCGGGGCGGGATGACTTGGGGGCGCCACGTGGTGTTGCGGTGAAACCACCAAATGAGCCAGATGCGGGAAAAACCGGCGAGATCGCGGAGGGCTTGCTCGTAATTATGGCCGGGGACGAGCTCGAGCACGTTGCGCTCGGGTTGTTGCTCGGACGGCTGGTGAAGCGCCTGAAACTTTACCTGTTTGCCCGTGCGGATGTAGCCGATGGGCTCGAGCGAAAGCATGGCGGGAGTTTCGGACATCGCGGGACCGATCAGTCTTTTTTTGCGGGGGCGGGAGGCGGGGGCGTGCCGGTGCGAAGGACTTGGCCGAGGGCGTGATCGGCAGGCGTGAGGCCGCGACGGTAGCCCTTGAAAGCGTAGGCTGTGGGCGCATACGCGTCGACGTAGCGGACATCGGCGCGCGCGGGAATCTCAAGGGCGAAGCCGGCGAGGACAGCGTTGATGACGAGGCGGCGGAAGTCTTCGTTGGCGAGGTCGGTGGCGGCGCCCATGGTTGTGCAGAATACGCGGTTGGCCGTGCCGTTGGCGTTGCGGTTGAGGCGCGTCCAGGCGAGCGGCATGAGCGGGTCGTTGATGGGTTGTTCGACGCCGTCGGATTTGCGTTTCTTGAGGTAGGTGTCGGGCGCGTCGGTGGGGCTCATGCCGGTGAGAACCTGACCGCGGACGAGGATCTTGGCGTCGGCGACGGGATGGGCTTCATATGCGCCCGAGTCGCCGAAAATCGCGGTGACGCCGCGGAGTAACGGATCGCTCTCAGCGCTGGGCTCGATGATGCCGCGGGTGGCGCCGCGGCGGTTGGCGCCCCAGTGGCTAACCCAGTTTTCACCGAGGACCTCGCGACCAAAGTTGTTGAATGATTTGTAGGCGCTGGGGCTTTTGGCAGGGAAGTTAAAGGCGTGGGTGCTGGTGCGCAGAGCGACGATCGGGATGCCGCGCGCGACGGCGGCGGCGAAGTGTTGCATTGCGGCATCGGGCCACTGCCGGAAGCGCAGGCCCATCACGATGCCGTCGGCGCGGTCGAGGGCGGCAGGGTTGGAGAGGCTGGTGTTGTTGTCGGGATTGATCGTGCCGTCAGGATCGAGGGCGAAGAGCACGGTGCAGGTGAAGCCGTAGCGCTGGCTGAGGATTTTGGCCAGCATGGGCAGGCCTTCTTCGGAGCGGTATTCTTCATCACCGGTCAGAAAGACGATATGTTTGGCTTGGCCGGGGCCGGAGGCGGCGGGGTAGGTGATGGAAGTCATCGGAGCGGCGGAGAGAGAGGTGAGGAAAATGAGGGCCAGCAACGACACGAGGGCGAGGAGTTGGGGGTGCTTCATCGAGGTTGGTGCTGGTCGGATCGGGGGGCGGCGTCAATCGCGCGGGCGCCGCGGCGGCGGTGATGCGGGATTGACGCGGGAGATCGTTTGGCGGAAATCGGGAGATGGCACTCCCAGAAATCAAAATCGAAGTTCTCAAAACCGGCACCGGCGCCGCACCCAAGAAGGGTCGCTCCGTCACGGTGCATTACACGGGCACGTTTGAAGACGGCTCGAAGTTCGACAGCTCGGTGGATCGCAACGAGCCCTTTACCTTTGTGCTCGGCGCCGGTCAGGTGATCGAGGGCTGGGATGTCGGCGTGGCGACGATGAAAGTCGGTGACCAAGTGAAGATGACGCTGCCGCCGCATCTTGCCTACGGCGAACACGGTTATCCCGGTGCGATCCCGCCGAGTGCGACGCTGATTTTCGTGGTCGAGTTGCTCGCGGTGGGTTGAGCGGCGGGTTTTCTCACTATGCCGACTCCGACTAAAAACGACGCCGAACCGACGGTGGTGACCGTGCGCGAAGAACCGATTGAATTGTGTCAGTTACTCAAATTTGCGGGTCTGACGGATTCGGGCGGCAACGCGAAGCAAGTGATTGCCGAGGGCCAAGTGCGGCTCAACGGCGTCGTCGAAACGCAGAAGCGCAAGAAAGTGCGCGCGGGCGACCGCGTGACTTACGGCGCGGAGACGTTGCTGGTGCGCGTCGGTTGAAACTAAGGCGGGGCGTGTGGGTGCGCGCCGCTTGAAGCCTAGCGCCGTTTACGGAAAAAGCCCGCGCGCGGCTTTGGCGTCGGCCACGCGCTGGATGCCGAGCGTGAGCGCGGCGAGACGGCGGCTGAATTGGAATTTGTTTTTCTGCGCGTCGACGGAGGCCTTGGCTTTGTCGAGGATGCCGAAGAGTTTTGTGATCACCTCTTCGCGGCTCCAGTAAAAGTTGGAAAGATTTTGGAGCCATTCGAAGTAGGAGACGATGACGCCGCCGGAGTTGCAGAGGACGTCGGGGATGATCTCGATGTCGCCGCGTTGCTCGATGATTTTATCAGCCGCGTTGGTCGTCGGGCCGTTGGCGGCCTCGGCGAGCACGCGGCAACGTAGCTTGGGGGCGTTGACCTCGGTGATCACGCGCTCGAGGGCGGCGGGAACGAGCACGGTGCATTTCAGCTCGAGGAGTTGTTCATTGGTGATGGCTTCACCGCCGTCGAAATCTCGGAGCGTTTTTTGGTATTGGACGTATTTGAGGGCTTTTTTGAGGTCGATGCCCTTGGGGTTGTAGAAGGCGCCGGTGTAATCTGAGATTGCGATGATTTTGGCGCCGTAGGCATCGAGGGCGAGGGCGGTCTCGCTGCCAACATTGCCGAAGCCTTGGATGACGACGGTGGATTTCTTGATGGGGATTTTGAGATCGTGCAGGTATTGCTTAACCAGATACGCGACCCCGGCACCGGTGGCTTCGCGTCGGCCTTGCGAACCGCCGAGGGCGATGGGCTTGCCGGTGACGATACCGGGTTCGACGTGGCCGACGTGATTCGAATACGTGTCCATCATCCAGCCCATGATACGCTCGTTGGTGCCGACATCGGGGGCGGGGACGTCGACGTGAGGCCCGAGAAAGTTGACCATCTCCTGCATGTAGCGCCGGGAGAGATGTTCGAGTTCATTGAGGGAAAGTTGATTCGGATCGACGATGACGCCGCCCTTGGCGCCGCCGTAGGGCAGGCCGACGAGGGAGCATTTCCAGCTCATCCACATCGCAAGGGCCGCGACTTCGCCGAGGGTGACGTTTTGGTGGAAGCGTATGCCGCCTTTGGAGGGACCGGTGGAGAGATTGTGTTGAACGCGGTAGCCCTCGAAAACGGTGACGCTACCGTTGTCGCGTTTGACGGGCAGCGCGACGGCGAGGCAGCGCCGCGGGTATTTGGTGCGGTCACGGATATCGTCGGGCAGGTTGATGGCATCGGCGGCTTGGTCGAATTGCCGGCAGGCCATTTTGAAGACCTCAGAATCGTACAGGGTGGAGACAATTGCTTTGGACATGGATGCAGGGGTGGTTTTGCCGCGCTCGGCCGCGATTTGTTTATGTCACTAGTCTGAGCTTAATGTCGGGTTTAGCAATTGGCATCGGGCACTGGAAAACGTTGTATGAAGGTAACTCATCGCGCTTAAGCGGTCCGTTGCTAACATGGGAATCCTTCTAAACTTCGTGCGCTGGTTGTTGGGGAAAACCGCGGCGGCGGGTCTGATCTTGGCCCTTGGGCTGGGCGCGGGCGGGCTGTGGCTATTTCTGAAGGATAATGTGGGTTTCGAGGATTGGCGTCGCGATGTGATTCGGACAATCACGGGCGAGCGAGCGCACATTCAGTCTGCGCTCGGAGATGTGGAGCAGCGGCTGGCGCGGATGAAAACAGAGATTGCCGCCGAGCGCGCCAAGGCCGATCAGGCGGGTAAAATCATCGAGCAACTCAAAGCGCTCGAAAGCACTTGGGATCGCCTGGTGGGCAATCCGGAGCAACAGCGCGCCAATGCCGAGCAAAGCACTAAAATGGTCGCGTTGCGCGCTACCGCGATTGCCCGCATTGAGACTTTGCAGAAGGAGTACACGCGGACGACCTGGGAACGTGACGGCCTGGAGGTCGCGCTTGGTAAGAAAGACACCGAGTTAAAAACGGCAGAGGCCAAAAAATCCAAAGTGCAGCATTACTTGGAAGATGCGTGGTCGCGCTCGCGTATTTGGGTTTATCTCGCGCTGGTACTTTATTTTTTCGGCCCGACCGTGGGTAAAATAGTGCTGTATTTTGGGGTCGCGCCGTTGATTGCAGGCGCGCGCCCGGTGCGGCTGACGCCGGAATTGACGGAGTTGCCCGAAGTAGCGACGAGTCGAGTGTCGGCGGAAATCGCGCTTTCGGCGGGTGAGCGTCTGTGGGTGAAGAGTCCGTTTTTGCAGGCCTCCGATGAAGGGGTGGAACGCACGACGAAGTTGTTACTAGACTGGCGCATTCCCTTTACGTGTTTGGCGACAGGTTTGATCGAGCTGCTTGAAATTAAGGCGCGGTCGGGGCGCGGTGAGCAGCGCGTGACGCTCTCCAACCAAGCCAATCCACAGAGCGAGTTGGCGGTACTAACCTTGCCGCCGGGCGCGGCGATTGTGTTGCGGCCGAGTTTTTTGGCGGGGGTCATCGTGCCGGAAGGTGGAAAGCTGGAGATGCGCCGCCGCTGGCAGCTCTGGCGCTGGCAGGCC
>CAMDRP010000052.1 GCA_945906965.1 Opitutus sp. GAS368
GTGAAATGTTTGGCGCTGAGTGCAGACTCGATCGGTTTTAAGCGTGGATCGAGTTGAAGGGACAAAAACGCCATGTGCGCCAGGTATTCGACTACGACCGCGATCTCCACGGCTTGGGCGACGGAGGTGTGCCACGTGAACGGCGCGTGGCGATTCACGAGGACGCCTGGCACCTCCAGGGGCGCGAGGGAGTTTTTCTGGAAACGCTCTACGATGACGTTACCTGTTTCCCATTCGTACAGGTCGCCGAAAATTTCGGCGCGCGTGAGTTTGCGCGTGATCGGAATTTCGCCGGCAAAATAGTCGGCGTGCGTGGTGCCGAGATTGGGGATCGCACGGCCCGCTTGGGCGAAGGCGGTGGCGTGGCAGCTGTGCGTGTGCACGATCCCGGCGATCTGCTTAAACGCGAGGTAGAGCCTGCGATGCGTGGGGGTATCAGATGAAGACGTGAGCTTACCTTCGATTTTTTTGCCGGTGAGGTCGATCAACACCATGTCGGTGGGCTGTAGTTTTGCGAAAGGCACACCGCTGGGTTTGATGGCAAAAATGCCGCGAGCGCGGTCGAGGGCGGAGGCGTTGCCAAAAGTAAAATGGATCAGGCCGTGGCGCTGGAGGGCGAGGTTAGCCTCGTAGGCTTCGCGTTTGAGTTCGGTGAGCACGGAGATAGGTTATCAGAGCTTTATGGCGATGCGCGAGTCGGGAGTGGTTGAGAGATGGGGCCGCGGCGGCGGCTTTCCAGCATCCGCTTAGGAATCGAGGGCGAGTTGCAGGGCTGTTTGAATTTCTCGAGCCGCTTCTTCGCGCGTGTTCCCATGGGCCATGATTCCAGGCATATCGAGAACTTGCGCGATAAAGCATTCGTCACCCCGCTCCGGGCTATACCCTATTCGAACTTCGTAATCGTTTGAGTCGGTTTTCATTTTTAATAGTTGCTGAATTGATCTCGCACTTGTCGAACTTGGTAGCTCTTCGCCATTCCGCCGGGATACTGAAGCTTGATGAGGTCGCGGCCTTCAAACCGAAAGACTCGGTGGCTGCGGCCAGCCTAACTGGGCTTATAAACAAGCCGTCGGAGCAGCATGCAAAGGTCTTCATATCTCGCCCAAGCGCTTGACCTTAAAAAGACCGACAGCGGCGCCAACGTCCATATTCTCACTTCCTGTGATCGTGGAGTGTTCGATTACCTGGAGGTAGTCGAAGGGGGCCTGTCGTCCTGTCCCGTGCAGCTATTCCTCAACCTCCAGCGCGACCCGGCCCGCGGCCAAGAGGCCGCTGAACAGCTCTGGCAAATCCGTCTATTCGATTGTCCAATCAGTGTTTGATCTTTCGGTAGTGTTCTGTCGCAGCGTCGTTGAGTGCGCAAACCAAGTGATCGACCTCGGTCGAGGGATTTCCGGGCGGCTTGGTGTTAGCTGTGAGGTGATGATCGCGCACGCGCCGAGCGTGTTGGAACGCCTCGGGCCACTTGGCTAGGAGTGTCGGGATAACTTTTTGGGCGGTCTCGGCATTGGTGGAGTATTCTTCCCCGAGGGCCTTTTCTACCGCATCCTTGGCGAGCTTGCCGTTGAGTAAATCAGCCCGCGTGGTGTAGCCTTTGATGTGTAGTAGTAGCCAGAACTCGAAGCACGGCGTCGAATGCGCGAGCTTCACGCCCTTGCTGACGGCGTATTGAACGATATCCGGCCAGACGCCTTTGTGCACGGGCACGTCGGTGTCGAGCACGGCCCAGACATGGTCGTATTTCTCGACTTCGTTTATCGCGGTTTCTTTTCGCTTTCTGCGTTTGGCGAGGCGCTCGACCTCCTTTGCCGCCGAGTCGATAACGTGAGTCGGATAACTGGCGCTGCCCGGCTGAATCTTCACTGTGACCGTTGAAAGTTGGAGCGATGAACGCAGAAGCTCGAAGTAAACGGGCTCGGTGACAATTAAAAAGGCGTCGCCGGGCTTGGCGCACGTTTCGCGCGATGGCATGGCCGCCTTGCGCGCGAGGCTCAGCTCTTTCCGCTCATGCCACCACGCTTTGGGAGTTCCTCCGTTCATGCCTCGGCCTCCGCCTTTTCGGGTAGTTTTTGCACGGCGGGAAAGGTGCCGAGCAGGCCCTCGGGCACGAAGGGCACCGCACCGTAGCGGCCCGCGAGGTAGCCGCGCACGAGGGACTCGCCCACACGCGGCTCGTAGTCGGTGAGCGGATAGAGGTGGGCTTTACCCTCGTCGTCCTTGTCGGTGAACCAGACTTGATCGCGGCGTATGAGCGTCGAATCTAGGAGAAGCGGGTTGTGGGTGGTGAAGATGATTTGAGCCCGGTTCGGATTTTCCTGGTCAGTGAAAAACAGTCGCAGGAGTTCACGCACCATCAGCGGGTGCATGCTGGTCTCTAACTCGTCCACGCAGACGGTTAAACCTGACTTTAGAATATGCAGCCAAGGCCCCACGAGAGCGAATAGCCGGTGAGTGCCGGCGGACTCGCGGTCCCAGCCCAACGGCAAAGACCCGCCACCGGGTGCCCGGTGACTCAGCTCTGGGCGAAGCCATTTACTGCTGCGCATTTTGGTTTGAACCTCAGCCGGAGCACCGGCGAGCATCCGGTCGAACTCTGCCTCCGAAGGAGGTCGATCAACGACATTCGCTCCGGTGATGCCAAGGTCTGCGTGCCGTAACAGGCGTAGAATTCCTTCACGTAGTGACGAGTCGGCCGTTTGCAGCTCGCCAATGGTAAACGAGCCGCCGAGCCCTGCCTTGGTGCTTAGATCGAGAAACTTGAGCTGCTTTACCAACCACCGAAATACCGGTTCCAGCTCCTTACGGTTTTCCGCGATGGCCTTCGAGAGGTAGAGCATGTTGGGCAGGGTGCGCTTTTCGATGCCCTTGTCGCGCGGCAGGCCCTTGGGGCTGTCGGGGGAGAAGAGGTGATCCTTTAACTCCTCCGACCATTCGCGGACGAACCAGACTTGCTCCTTGCCAAGGGGGAAGGCCCGCAGGGACTCGTGCCAGACGAGATGCGTGGTTGCGGCGACACGGTATTCGTAGCGCACTCCTTCATTGACGAAGGTGACGGCAAAGGCGGTGGGCTCCTCGGCGGCGGCGGGATCGAGGGCAAAGGGCTCGATCTGGGAAATGGGAGTTAGCGGATCGGTGGTCTTAGCGGATTCGCGCACGAAACCGACGAAGGCCTCCAATGCTTCGATCAGGGTGCTCTTGCCGCTGGCGTTGGCACCGTAGATGGCCGCGCCCTTAACCCAGCGACGGTTTTTCAGGCCGGGAAGGTCGGGGGTGATGTAGTTTTCGGGGAGTGCCTTGTCATAATTACTGGCCGTCAGATTTAGGGTCTGAAGGTCGCGAAATGCCCGGTAATTGGATACGGAAAATTGAAGGAGCATTTGAGCATTTAAGCACATTTAAGCACACATAGCAAGTTTTAAGCGGAAAAACCGCTTAAAATAAACCATCGGTTGCTTGGCCTTGGTCGTTGCGAAGGAGACCGGCGCGGAAGCGGGCCGCGGCGCACGTAGACCCACTCCGACTTACCTTCGCATACAATTAGGTGATGCTGTCGCAGTATCGTTTGGCTAAAGTGAGATTGCCTCGATTCAGTGGACACAGACATCCGTGATGACGGGTAGTTCGGGTTAGGGCACCTGCCTGGTCATATGTATCCATATAAAAACTACATAATGCGCATGGATAATCCGAGGCAGCTCACCTGCTATCAGAGTTTTTTTGAGCGCTTTGATTGCAACTAGGTATCCGTCAGCGCGCGCACTAGCTAATTTGGGCCGCCGCGCTCCCTACCCATTAAAAAAGCCGCAGCCCGAGGGCTGCGGCTTTAATCTGAAAACGAGTAAGGTTTAGGCCTTGGTGACCAAACCGGCTTTGATCGCCTTGACGGAGACCAACATGCGTTTGGTGCCGCCGTTTGGCAGCTTAACGCGGATGCGTTGGAGGTTGGGGCGGAACTTGCGCTTCGTGATGCTGGTCACGTGCGTGCCGATGCCGCCGCTCTTCTTGGACTGACCCTTGCGGTTGATCCTGCTGCCCTTGACGGGGCGTTTACCGGTGATTGCACAAATTCTGGCCATGATGGTTTTGGATTGGTTAAAGGTTGAAGATAAAGGAGCGCTCTGGGGGCGAGGCAAGGTGATTTTTAAGATTCGCTCAGGCTTCAGCTGGAATGGCGCTGTGCGTGGAGCACTTGAAATTTTTGTCCGAGGTGTGCGGGGTGGAGCAACTGCATGAGCGCCAATTTTCTCTGACTCAGACGAGAGGCCTCGGCGGCGGTGATGGTTGCGAGGGCTTTGGCGGCGTGGCGCACGAGAAAGGTTTCCTGTGAATCGGTCTTGGGGTCGGCAAAGCCCTGGTGTTTTAACCGCTCGCTCAGCCAGTCCCAGCAGATGTGGCAGGTCAGATCCTGTTCACCAGGACGAGCGAGGAGGTCGTTGGATTGGGTGTGGCGGTAGTAGGCGCGTGCGGTACCAGCGGGCGTCGCGGTCGTGAGTTCGAGCCAAGATTTCCCGTAATCGCAGGCGACGAAAAGGCCCTGCCAGGTCTCGCCGGCGATCTGATCGAGGAGGCGATTTGCGGCCAAGGGTGCGTCGATGATGTAGCCCTCGGGCGCGTGGGAGGGCAACGCTGCAGCGGTGAGGGTGGGTAATTCGCACTCACTCAATGTGTGGTCGGATAAGCTGACGCCGAGTTCGCGCCAGGCGCCGCCGCGCCAGATGAAGCGATGAAAGGGTTGAGCGTCGAAAAGTTCGTTAGAAAAAACCACGCATGGGCCGCTTAGGGTGATGGGCGAGCCGAGTTGAACCGTGCGTGCGCTCGCAAAGGGATGCGCCAACTGATCGAGGATACCAATTGATGTTTCGGCGCCGAGTTCGACGAAGTGGTAATTCCTGGGATCGCGTGCCCCGAGCAGTTCGACGCAGGCTGCGACGATGAGTTCGCCGAAGATGGGACCGCTGGTACTCGCGGTAAAAAAATCCGTCCCTGGCTCGTAGCCGACGCGGGGTTGGGCTCGGGCGTAGTAGCCGAGCGCGGGGTCGTAGAGGGCCAGTTGCATGAACTGGGCGAAGGTCATAGCTCCGCTCATATCAGCGTGCGCCCGAAACAATCGGACGAAAGCGGGCGTGACGGGCGTAGCGGTTGGTGTGGTGGACGAACCCATTTACAAAGCGAGACGGATGCGCACTCTCGCGGGTATGTTCAAACGCATTCTCACGCTCGCCTTCGGGGTGATCTTGGGCGTCGGGCTCACGCTCGGCGGCCTTATGCTCACGGCGGGGTGCAGTATTTGGCCGAATCGCGAGAAGGATCGAGCTACGGCCCGTGTGCGCGAAGTGATGGCGCTTGTGAATGAAAACTACGTTGAATCCAAAGCGGCCAATTACGCAGATTTGACGACGGCGGCCTTGCACGGTGTCGCGGATTCGCTCGATCCGCATTCTGAATTTCTAGAGGCCAAAGACAACGAACAGTTCGAAGAGGAGTTGACCGGCCAATTCGGCGGGATCGGCATTCAGGTCGAGTCGCGCGGTGGTCGTATAGTCGTGATTGCACCGATTGCGGGTACGCCGAGTGAGCGCGCCGGCATTCGTCGCGGTGATGAGATCGCCAGTATCGATGGAAAAAATCTCGAGCGCGGTACGCAGATTGATGAGGTCGTGCGTCGCTTGCGCGGCAAGCCGCAGACCTCAGTGGCACTCAGTTTAAACCGCGCGGGTCAGGCGCAACCTATCGCCCTCGTACTCGTGCGCGAATTGATCAAAACCGAGAGCGTCCGCGGTGCGCAGATTATGGGCGATGGGGTGGGCTACATCCAGATCACCGAATTTTCCGAAAGCACGGGTGAGCAATTCGCCAAGGCGCTCGACGGGCTTCTGAAACATGGGATCCATGCTTTAGTGATCGACCTGCGCAACAATCCCGGCGGCTTGCTCGACGCCGCGGTGGAGGTAGCAGAATTATTTTTCAAAAAAGGCGAGCTCGTCGTTTACACGCAGGGCCGCAAGCCGGGCGATCGAGAGGATTTCCGCTCTGAAATCGACGGACCACCGCTGGATTTACCGTTGGCGGTGTTGATCAATTCCGGCAGCGCGAGCGCAGCGGAAGTCGTGACGGGCGCCTTCAAAGATACGGGCAAGGCGGTCGTCGTGGGCGAGCGTTCGTTTGGTAAAGGCTCGGTCCAGTCGATCTTCAAACTCAAGAACGGCGAAGGCCTCCGACTCACAACGGCGCGTTATTATACGCCGAGCGGAGTCAGCCTGCACGAGAAGGGCATCAGCCCGCACATCGAAGTGGTGGCTACGCCTGAGGAGGATACGCAGTTGAGCCTGCAACGCTCACGCCCGGAGCGGGATAATTTGGCGGAATTTAAAGAACGTTTTGGTTTTACGCCGATCGAAGATCGGCAATTGCAGGCGGCCCTCGATGTGTTGCAAGGGGTGCGCGTGCTGGCGGAGCGCGGCGGGCCAAATGCGACCGGGGGCACGCGTTGATTTTTTAAGTCGATCATGATTCTGGCACTCGAAAGTTCCTGTGACGAATCGGCGGTCGCGCTGTTTGATCCCTCGCGTGGTTTGGTGGGGGAGTGGGTACACAGTCAGATCGCCTTGCACCAGCCGCATGGCGGCGTGGTGCCCGATATGGCGACGCGGGAGCATTTACGGCAATTCGCCCCTTTGATCGCGCTCGCACAGGCGAAGCCGGAGTTTGCGGCGGTCTCGCAAATAGCAGTTACGCATGGGCCGGGTTTGGCGGCGTGTTTGGCGATTGGTGGGGCGGCAGCTAAGGCGTTGGCGCTCGCGCTGCGCGTGCCAGTCGTGGGCGTTAATCATCTACGAGCGCACGCGTGGTCGCCGTTTATTTCGGTGCACGCGGAGGCGCCAGGGGATTTTGCCGAACGGATGAAGGCGTACTTGCCCCATCTTGGGCTCATCGTGTCCGGCGGGAATACGTTGCTATTTACAATCGATGAGGCGCGCCAGTTTACGGTGCTCGCTTCGACGCGTGACGATGCGGCGGGCGAGGCACTGGACAAAGGGGCGAAGCTTTTGGGGCTGGGCTATCCTGGCGGGCCTTTGGTGGAAAAAATAGGCGCAGGCGGCCGGGCGGATGCGTTTGATTTTCCTCGGGGTAACGGGCCCCGCAGTGAATTGGATTTTAGTTTCTCGGGTTTGAAAACGAGCCTGCGCTACCGGCTGGAAAAGATGTCCGAGGAGGAGGTTGCGACGCGTTTACCCGATTTGTGCGCCAGTTACCAACAGGCGGTGATGGATGCATTGGTGCGCAAGACGCGGGTGGCTTTGGAGCGGCGCGGCTGGCGTAGCCTCGGGCTTTCTGGGGGCGTGGCCAATAATGCGGTGTTGCGTACGGCGTTAGCGGCGGAGGCGCGGCGCGCCAAAGTTGATTTTTTCGCGGCGCAGCCGAAACACACGGGCGACAACGCGGGTATGATCGCGTTTGCGGCGTGGGCGGATTCAACCGGCGTGCGCCGCGCAGAAGGACTGGACTTGGGCGTGGAGCCGAACGCACCGCTCGCGTAAATTACGGGAGTCTTACGCTTTGATCTCTCTACTCCACTCATATCTTGTCGGCCCGGAGTCCAGCCGCCCGGGCAAGGGCAAGTTGACGCGCGTCGCACGTGAGGAATTTCTTTGCCCCGAGGGTGACAGCCGCCGCGACATGCAGCAAATCCAAGGAGCGCACTCCCAGGGCTGCGGTATGCTTTTCGCCGAGTTCGTCAGCCGCCTGCAGCACATCAGGCCAGACTAGTGGCGTTTCGATGAGATTGCCGGCCGCTAGGTCTGCGGCCATTTTATCTAGTGCTCGTTTCGCGGTGGCGGCGTCACAGTTTCCCCGCCAGACTGCGAGCCGAACGGCATTGCGCAACTCGCATCGTTGCCAGGGTGTAAACGCCAAGGCTGTTGCGTGACGCTTTAGGTAGGTGACCGCCGCGACTGTGTTGGCATCATGTAAGATCAGAGAGAACAGGAATGATGTGTCAGCATAGATCATCGTCCACGTTAGTAACGATCACGATCCTGAGCGAGCAGGTCCGCCCCCGACACAGCGAGCATCGGCAGCTGCTGCAGTTCCGCGAGCCGCGCATCGAGGTCGGCCCACAAACGTGAACGGCGCACCGGTTTTTGCATCGCAGGTGGCGTCAAGGTGGCCACAACCTTTCGACGTGACGTAATGGCGACGGACTCGCCATTACGAATCAAGCACAGGACGGATGGAAAGGCGTTGCGGATTTGGCGAACGGTCGCAGTCTTCATGTCTCACTAATATGTCTCACGATTTCGGGCGGTCAAGTGTAGACCCGATCTGCTCCGTATTGCTCAATTTCCAAATACGCACAGGCTGCCTGCGCCTTTACGAGTGGATCAGGATAACTGCGCCTCAGTCGAAAAACATCGCTCCGGATCACGACCCTCACACCACCCATAGCCTGTTTCCATCTAAGTCCCCCCCCTAGGGCGTTTAATTTAGGTATAATCGCGCCGAAGGTTGCTCGGGAGGATGCCAAGTTCTTCGCGGTATTTGGCGACGGTGCGGCGGGCGATGGTGATGCCTTTAGCCTGAAGTTTGGTGACCAGTTCTTGGTCACTGAGGGGGCCGCCTTTGTCTTCGATGGAGATGAGGTCGGCGATCATTTCTTTGACGCTGGTATTCGAGACGGAGGCGCCGCTTTCGGCTTGGTAGCCGGGGGTGAAAAAGTATTTAAAATCAAAAATCCCGTGCGGGGTTTTAAGGTATTTGTTGGCGATGGCGCGGCTGACCGTGGTTTCATGCACGCCGACGACGTCAGCGATTTGGGTCATGGTGAGAGGCTTAAGTTCGGAGACCCCTTTTTCAAAGAAACTTAGCTGAGCTTTGAGGATTTCGCGAGTGATGCGCTCGATCGTACGCTGACGTTGCTCGATGGAATCGATGAGGAACTTGCCAGCGCGGATGCGTTCGCGGAGGTAATCGCGTTCGGTTTTGGCGAGAGTGCCTTTAGCGATGAGATCGCGGTAGGTGCTGGAGATGCGCAGACGCGGGATGTAGTCGTCGTTGAGGGTGATTTTCCATTCACCGTCGTCGTCCTCGATGGTGACATCGGCGATGACGACCCGGTTATTATCCTCGGCGAAGCGGCGGCCTGGGGCGGGGTCGAGTTTACCGATTTCTTCGATCGCGGTCTGGACGTCGTCGGGGGCGGCGCCGAGTTTACGAGCGAGTTCGGGGATGCGGCGACGTGATAGGAGTTCGAAGTGATCGCGGATCATGCGCGCCCCGAGGGAGTCCTTGCGGCCCAGGGCGGCGAGTTGGGCGAGGAGGCATTCAGCCAGGGATTGCGCGCCAATGCCGGGAGGATCGAAGGCCTTGAGGATCGCGTGGGCTTTTTTCACCGCGTCGAGGGGAAGCGCAGTTTGGAGAGCGACGTCGGGGAGGCTTTGGGTGAGAAAGCCGCGGTCGTCTAGGCTACCGACGAGATGTTGGAGAGCGGTTTGAGTGGGGGTATCGATGTCGGACAGGTCGGCCTGTTGCATCAGGTGTTCTTGGAGCGAGGTGGTGGCGACCAGGGAGTCAAAGAAGTGTTGGCGGCGTTCGGCGTCTTCGGAGGTGTAGGGTTGGGCTCCGCCAGCGGAGGCCATGTGGTCGCGCCAGTCTTCGTCAATTTTACCGAGGATTTCGAATTCTTTGGTGAAATCCATTTCGTCGCCCTTGACGGGGGAATCGTCAGTGGGGGCGGGGGAGGCGGAGTCGCTGTCGAGTTCGGCGCGTTCTTCGGCGGATGCTTGGGTTTCGTGCTCGTCGGTGGTGCGGTCCAGGCTTTCGCCGTCCATGGGCAACTCTTCGAGGGTAGGGTTGGCCTGGAGTTCTTCTTGAATGACGGTGCGTAGCTCGAGGGCTGCCACCTGCAGGATTTTCAGGGATTGGCGGAGTTGGGGCGCGAGGACGAGCGACTGCGTCTGTCGTTGGCGTAGGTCTTGGCTAAATCCGGGGCCGCTCATGAGTGGGATGAGAAAGGTGCGGCTCTCATTTTACCTGGGTTTTACCGCGACGAGTTTTCTAACGTGCTCTTCGCTGAGTTGGACCGCTGCGCAAACGGCACCTAACTTGCCCTTGGCAATCTTACGAGTTATCTCGTAATTGAGTTCGTTTAAGATGTGCTTGATGGCGACCACGGCATCAAAAGACAGCGGGGCAGAATACAACTGGCAAGGACGCAAATGTGGTTTCGGCCTGATTCCTGCTGTGAGTGTTGAATTTGACAGGCTGGGGGATCGGTTCAGCTTACTTTTATGGTCACATTAACGGCTCGCGCCGCCCAGCAAGTCCGTTCTATGCAGGTCGAATCGGCCCAACCGACCAAGCGTTTACGCGTGTTTGTGGAGTCCGGCGGATGCTCCGGTTTTCAATACGGGATGTCGTTTGACGAATCGAAACCCGACGACACGGTGATCGAAAGTGAAGGCGTCCCGATGCTGCTCGATCCGGCGAGCCTAGCCTATTTGAGCGGCTCGCAGATTGATTTCGACGACGGCTTGCACGGTAAAGGCTTCGACATCAAAAATCCCAACGCCCAGAGCACCTGCGGCTGCGGTAAGTCCTTTAATTGATCTCGTGTCACTCTGGGTTAGACCTCTTTCCCTGGTGCTGCACCCGCGCGAGCTTCGTGTAAGGCTACAATCCCGAACGTGAGCCCTCGGGCGCTGACTTGATCGAAGCCCGCCGCTTGGATCTCGGCGGCCAACGCCGGACGATCCGGAAACTGCTCAATCGTTTCGTTGAGATAAACGTACGCTGCTTTGTCTCCCGTTACGGCTCCGGCCATTTTAGGTAAGACGTGGCGCAGGTAAAAAAAATAAAACGGCCTGAACCAAGTTTGGGGCTGGGAGAATTCCAGCACCCATAGGCGGCCGCCGGGACGGAGCACGCGCCGCATCTCGGTTAGCGCCCGATGCCGATCGGCCATGTTGCGCAGCCCAAACGAAATGGTGACCGCGTCGAAAGTCGCGTCCGGTACGGGCAAATTCAGCCCGTCGCCGGGCTTATAGGTGATGTGTGCATAACGCGGATCCTGTGCGCGTTGCTGTTTTAAGACCGCCTCGTCGAGCATCGGTTGGCAAAAGTCCATGCCCACGATTTGGGTCTGCGGGGCGAGTCCTCGCGCTAACGCAAACGCGACGTCTCCGCTGCCCGTGGCCAAGTCGAGCACTTCACGCGGGGCATGACTACGCACGGCCCCCACCAAACTGCGGCGCCACCACCGATCGATGCCACCACTCAACAACCGGTTCGCGAGGTCGTAGCGCACGGCGATGCGTGAAAACATCGAATTTACCGCACTGGGATCAGGATTTTTGGTGGCCATGGAATAGGTAATAACCCTTAATAGCCTATTTACCCAAAGGGTTGACGCAACTCAGCTTCTGAGAAATTGTCTTTTTGTTCACGTTACAAACAAAACCCTAAACGCACATTCACCTATGTCCTCAAATCTAACTAAACGGGAAATCGTCCTCAACATCTTCCGCAAGACGGGATTTCCCCAGAAACAGATTGTTGATACGGTTCAGCAGACGCTGGACATTATCCAGAAAGCCTTGGCGGACGGACGTAACGTCGAGCTCCGTAACTTCGGCGTGTTGGAAGTCCAAGTGCGCAAACAACGCGTCGGCCGTAACCCCAACAAGCCCGAGGCTGAAGTTATTATCCCGCAGCGCGCTGTGGTAAAATTCAAGTCGGGCAAGATCCTCAAGCAACAGCTCAAGAAGATCGATTTGTCTAAGATCGGCTAATTCGCGTCTTCGTTTTATTTCGACCCGGCCCGGTTTCGACTGGTCCGGGTCTTTTTTTGGTTGGCGGGTGACGGGTTCGGGGCGCTACCTTGCCAGTTCCATGGCCACGTTCCAGACCCTGCCCGGTTTCCGCGAGTTTTATCCCGAGGATCTTTCCCGCCGAAATCACATCTTCCGTCTCTGGCGTCAGACCGCCGGCGCTTACGGGTTTGCCGAATATGACGCGCCCGTGCTCGAGCCGCTCGATCTTTATAAAACTAAGTCCGGCGACGAAATCGAAGGCCAACTTTTCAGTTTCACTGACAAAGGGGGCCGCGAGGTCGCCCTTCGGCCCGAGATGACTCCGACCGTGTGCCGACTCGTCGGCGCCAAAGCCAGTTCGCTCAAGCGCCCGATCAAGTGGTACAGCATCGCCGAATTTTACCGCTACGAGCGCATGCAAAAAGGCCGTGGGCGGTGCTTTTTCCAGTTTAACGCCGATATTTTCGGCGAGCCTGGTCCTGAGGCGGAGATCGAGTTAATCGCGCTTTTGACTCAATGTCTGTGCAGCTTCGGTCTGACCGAGCAGGATTTTTACGTGCGCCTCAGTGACCGCAATTTGTGGTTTTATTATCTCGAAGCGCTCGGGCTCGACGAAGCGCGTATCCGTGCCGTGTTGGGCGCCGTTGATAAATTTGAGAAAATGGGTGATGACGCCTTCAAGGCCTACGCGGAGCAATTCGGCGAATTAGAAGTCGGCCTCAAGGCCAAGGTGCTGGAGTTTCTCCAAATCAAATCGTTGCCGGCACTCGAAGCGGTGCTCGCGCCCATCGGCGGCGAGAAACTCGCTGCTCGCTTGGGTGATTGGCGGAAGCTCTTGGGTGGCCTCGCTGCGATGGGCCTGGAGCGTTTTGTCGAAGTCGATCTCGGCGTCGTGCGCGGTTTGGCCTATTACACCGGCTTCGTCTTTGAGGCCTTTGACCGTAAAGGTGAACTCCGCGCGCTAGCTGGCGGCGGGCGCTACGACGATCTCGTGCAAAAACTCGGCGGCCCGGCTTTGCCGGCGGTGGGCTTTGCGATTGGCGATATGACGTTTGCTCTCCTGCTCGAGCAGCGCGGATTAATGCCGACTTTCGTACAGGCGCCCGATGTTTACTGCGTGATCGGCGGTGAGGCAGAGCGACGCGCGGCGTTTGCTGATATCCAAGCGCTGCGGGCCATGGGCTATCGCGTCGATTATCCGCTCAAGGAAGTCGCATTTGGTAAGCAGTTTAAAACCGCTTCGGATTCCGGCGCCAAGTTGGCGCTCATTTATGGCGCCGAAGAATTAGCGAAGGGTATCGTGAAGATCCGCGACTTGGGTGATCGCACTGAGAGCGAAGTCGCCAGCGCCAACGTGGCGGCCACCGTGCGGGAATTTTTTACGAGTTAAAAAATAGCAGAAAGTCGTTTTGCGGGCGACTCCGACCCGGCTTTTTAAAGTCCGTTTAAAGTGGGTTGGAGTTACTGCCTGCCTCGCTTTGGCGCTCGGCGGTTTTCCCCTGCGAACTCGTTCACGGAGTGATCGCGAGCAGGCGTGCAGATCTCTTGGGCTGAATGCAATTCTGAGGCGCAAAATGGCGGAATCGTCGCCGATTTGCTAACTGTCAGGAAAATGGGTTGAGCGTATTGACGCCGGAACGCTCAAAATCGAAGACATTGCGTGTCACGATCGTAAGCTTGTGTTCGAGTCCCGTCGCCGCGATCAGACCGTCCGAAACAGGGAGTGGTTGGTTCAAGCACAGCCGACCCCAGCGCTCGGCGATAGCTGAGGAGATTGGCAGGATGCGCTCTGCGTAGTGCGATTCCAAGCCCAGCAGCCAGCGTTCGAGTGCACCGGCGGCCTTGGTATCCTTGGCTCGATGCAGTTCAATGCCACGTCGGATTTCTCCCAGCGTGATCACACTAAGGAATACTTCGTCTGGTTGGATGCCCGCCATCCAAGTTGCTACACTTGGGTCGCAGTGCGGCTTTCGTAGTTCCGAAATGACGCAGGTGTCCAGTAGGTAGGCCATCAGAGTTCGACGAGACGGGGAAGATCGTCTGTCCGAGGAAATTCCACGTCTTCTCCTTGTGGAATGCTTCGCAGGTATTCGATGAAATTGCGTTTTGGACCGGGGTTGTTGCCGAACAAGGCAGAACGGAGTAAGCGTCGGTGGGCTTCTTCGACGGAAACACCTTGAGCAGCTGCGCTACTACGCAGCTTTCTTACAACGGAAGTTTCGATGTCGCGGACAAGAAGTTGAGCCATGGGTTACAAATGATATCAATGATATCGTTCATCAAGTTTAATTAATCCTCCGGGTATGCACACGACGCCAGCTCGCGCTTTTCAATCGTTGCGGTACTCCGGGCACACGGGTTCCTGTTCCGTTTGCGCATCCGCCGCGTTTACTGCGATATATTCAATATCGCATGTGATTATCACAAAAAATTGCGCCGATACTGCACATTTACGTTTTCTAAACGTTACGTTTAAAATCACAAATTGAAAACGAAAATGAGTGGCCCAACGGGAATAAATCACAGGAAACCCAAGGCGGCTGCCGCGTTTGTCGACCAGCAGTTACAGGTTGGTCGCGTTGGATTTTCGCTTTCCGAGCTGCTGGCAGTGACCGAACTAAAGGTGGATGCGGCTAGGGCCCAGTTGCGCCGCCTGGGCTCTCGAGTGGTCCGCGTTCCGCCTGCACAGCCCTTCTATTTGATCGTCAGCCCCGAGCATCTCGCGATGGGTGGTCCGCCAGTAGAGTGGTGGCTCGACGACTATTTTGCCTGGCTCAAGCATCCTTACTACCTTGCGCTGCAATCCGCTGCTAGCGCCCTTGGCTCCAGCCCTCAGTCCATCCAAGTCACACAGGTGATGACGGATACGCCCCGGAGAACCATCGAACTAGGGCGTCTGAAGATTGTTTTCTTCGTAAAGCGCCTGAGCCCGTCCACGCCGACACAGCAACTCCCGAATGCCTTCGCCCCGTCGCGCGTGAGCACGCCCGCGGCCACCGCGTTTGATCTGGTCCGCTATGCCACGCGAATCGGCGGCATCGGCCGGGCCGCCGAAACCCTTCGGCCGCTGCTATCCCAGATTCGCGGGCCGGAGTTGAAGGAGGTGCTCGAGTTGGAGAACGAAACCACCTCGGCGCAACGTCTTGGATTTATCCTCGAAAAGGCCAACCAACCTAAGCTGGCCGACATCGTCGCCAGATGGTTGTCCGGCCGGCGGCGGCCAGTTACCCTCTTGGTGCCGACACCCGCTGATCGGCCGCTTGCACCTCTTATTTCGCGCTGGCGGGTCGTCGATAACTCCGGAGAATTTTCCACGTGAATCCACTGACCCGCCGCGACGTCCTAGCTCATCAAGCAGTGGTGCCTTGGCCGAACCAGCATCAGGTCGAGCAGGATCTGCTTCTTTGCCGCGCCATGGCCGCGCTGTTTAATGACAAGTTTCTGCAGGGCCAGATTGCCATGCGCGGCGGCACTTTGTTGCACAAGGTACATCTCGCCCCGGCCTCACGCTATAGCGAGGACATCGATCTGGTGGTCTTCGGCGACCGGCCCGAGGGCCATATCGAAGCGGCCATCCGGCGCGTGTTGCGCGACCAGCTTGGGGAGCCGGTTGATTCAATTTAGGACAATCTTAAGTTGGCGATCCGGAATATCGCTCAGCCTTCGCGCGTGCTGCGACTGACATATGCGGTTCGGTCTGTAAGTGGATCCGGTCTCAATCTCTCAATCGTGGTCGAGGCCAACGTTACTGAACGCAAGCCGCACCGCAGCATCGCGCTCATCCCCTTCGAGTTCCCATTCCGAGGATCCTCGGTCAAGACAGTGCTCAACGGCTACGACCTGCACGAAATGCTCGGCACCAAGATGCGCGCACTGTTTCAGCGCAAGCGGGGTCGGGACCTGTTCGATCTGTATTGGGCACTGAAAGCTAACGATCCCGCAGTGGCCCCGGCACTCGTCATCGAGTCTTTCCTCCATTACCTGAAACAGGAAGGCGGCAATGCAGCCCGTGCGGAATTCCTCGGCATTCTCGATGCACATTTGGGCGACCCCGGCTTTTGCTCAGATATGAATCAACTCTTGCGCGTCGGACTGACCTACGATCCGCAAGAGGCCGGCGTGTTCGTAAAGAGCCGCCTCTTGAACCTGCTGCCGCAATAGGTGCCAAAACCGACGGGAGCCTGCAGGCCCTCCTCTCGCTCGCACCCGCATTATGAGCTGATTTGATCGAGGTGGCGTCAAGTGCATACCCCGAAAAATCAAAGCCCATTTGCTTAACGTAAGGCTTTCGAATCAAACACTCACGGCGATCAGGCCGGTTGGCTCTTGGCGTCGTTGGAGGTGAAAAGTTCGGCAATGATGTCTTCTAGTGGAACGTCTTCGATCGTGATGTCGGCGACAGGACCGGTGCTCAGGATTTCCTGCGAGACGGCCACAATGGTTTCGCTGGGCGTGCGCACGGTGAATTTTCCGGTTTCAGGGTCGCGCTTGGTCTCGCCGTGACCGGAAGTCCACGTCTCGGGAAACGAGGTGTCGCCAGGAAGAAACGTCAGGATTTTTTTCCGGCTGCCTGACCCGGCCTCAAGGCGATCGAGGGCGCCGTCGTAGATTTTACTACCCTTGTGGATGACAATGACGCGCTCGCAGAGTTCCTTGATATCGGCCATGTAGTGGCTCGTAAGTAAAATGGTGACGCGGTATTTGCGGTTGTACTCGCGCAGGAAGGAGCGAACGGCTTTTTGGGAAATGACATCGAGGCCAATCGTGGGCTCGTCGAGAAACAAGACGCGCGGGCGGTGCAGGAGTGCAGCAATGAGTTCCATCTTCATGCGTTCGCCGAGCGAGAGCTCGCGGACCATGACGTTCAATTTTTTGCCGACATCGAGCAGCAGCACGAGTTCGTCCAAGGTAGTTTTGAATTCGGCGTGAGGGATGCCGTAGATCGCGCGCAGAAGGTGAAACGACTCGATCGCGGGCAGATCCCACCAGAGTTGGTTTTTCTGGCCTAGAACGAGGGCGAAGAGGCGGCGGTAGGCGTTTTCTCGTTTCGTCGGATCATAGCCGGAGACGCGGGCTTGGCCGCTGGTCGGGTAGATCAGACCCGAAAGCATTTTGAGCGTGGTGGTCTTGCCTGCGCCGTTGGGTCCGAGGAAGCCGACGAATTCGCCCTCGGCGATGGTGAATGAAATGTCTTTGGCCGCGGCCGTTTCCTCGAAATCGCGTTTAAACAAACCTTTCACTCCGCCCCAGAAGCCAGGGATTTTTTTGTAGGTGCGGAATACGCGGGTGAGGTTTTGGACTTCGATCATCGGAATGCTTGAGTGAAAGAGCTTGTAGCTAAGATGCAAAGGCAACTTTGGAGGCACAAAAAAGCCCGGACCATTTCTACATTGGCCCCCTTCACATCGACCGCGTAATAATCGTCCTTGATGTTGCGGCAGTACACGTGCGCCGCTCTGACGACGTCATGGCCTTGGCATCGCCTTTCGGATTCCATGCTAAAAAAACCTTAGCCAAAGATGATTTTGATAGCAAAAAAACGCTAGTCGCGGCGTTTCAGGCGCCGTTGAACGACACCCAGCGCTTGAAAAAAGGATTGTCGAAGATGAGCGCGCCGGCATCCCGTGCGAGTATCTGCCGCTCGATGAGACTTTCGACGGCCTTTTGGGCGGTCGAGGCGCTGCTCAAGCCGAATTGCCGGAGGGTCTTTGCCGCGGTGGGCGGCAAACCCGCCGCCAAAGCCCGGAGGACAGCCCGGTGAGTAAGGGGACACCCGTGCCAGCGGGCCTGGAATTCTGAATTCAGCTCAACGAGGGCGATCGCGTCGAACGCGGTCGGGACGAGGTCTTGGGTGCGCCCTCCAGCCGCCAGGTCAAAAGCAACCTTGGCGAGTCGGACGACGTCGCCGGTGCAAGGGCCGGCCAAAGCGACAATGGCTTCCCCATAGGGAAAATCGGGCACCCCGCCGGAATTGGCTCGCCGCTCGATCCAACGGGCGAGATGGCCGGCTTCAATCGGACCGACTTCCATTTGATGAAGTTGTTTAAAAAATGCCGCGCTGGGCTCGGTCATCCAGGCGAGGAGACGATGGTCGGACCCGGTGAAGACATAGTTGAGGTGGCGGTGGTCTTGAATCAGGCCGCGCAGCTTCCATTCGGCGCGGTCACCGCCAATGGTCCGGATGTCTTGAAATTCATCGAGGCAGACCGTCCACGGGTCATCGTCGAGCTCGGCGCGGGCGTTCAAGTAGTTCAGTACCTGATCAAGAGATTGTTTGGCCTCTTCCGTCTGAAGCTCGCCGGATAGGGTGAATTTGCCGGCCGCGACCGCGAAGGATTTGAGGTGTTTACGGGCGAGGCCGAGAATGCTCGCAAGGCGCTTGTCCGATTCCTTGGGAGCGGCGGACAAGAGTTTGGCCGCGAACTCGGTCAAACTGGCGGCGGTGGAAAGGTCGGCGTAGATGAAAACGTGACCGGCTTTGGCGGCAGCATGTTGGACCAACGAAGTCTTGCCCATGCGCCGGCGGCCATAGATCAGAAGCCGGCGGCCGCGTTGACCGAGCAACGCGGAAAGCGCGGGCAGCAACTGTTCGCGGTCCGTGAAAGACCATCGGCCGCTGGGGGATTCGAAGAAGAACGGGTTTGCAAACGTGGTCACGGAAACAGGGTGAAGGAGGCGGCAGGCGGGGGCAATAAAAATACGCTTTTAAGCGTAACGCTAAAAAGCGTAACGCTCGAAAGCGTAACGCTCGGAGCTGCGCTGCGGGGTCGGCGGTACCCTACTTTAAGGGGGATTTGAACGTACCCGGCCCGTTCCGAAACACATCACCGATTAGGGCAATCCCCGCACTCACGAACCGATGTGAATAGGGGTAACCGTTCCCTGATAACGAAGTGACACTTATTGAGTAGTACCTTGCGTGGGCCCGGGCGGGTGTTTTTACAAAAAACTCAGCCCTGGGTAAATGCGGGGAGTTTCACGATCTTGCCCCCTGCGAGCGCGGACTCATGCGCGCAGAGTCCGACGCAGGTCCAGTTGGCGGATTTGACGGCGTTGGGATAGCACTCGCGGCCCTCGGCCAAGGCGGTCAGAAACTCGTGCACCAGATGCGGGTGCGAGCCACCGTGGCCGGCACCTTGAGTGAAGCTCAAGTGTGTTTTTTTACCCAGATCGTAGACGCCCTTGGTCGTGAATTTCTGAATGCCTTTCGGCAGGCGCTTGGCGTAGTCGGGGGCTTGGACCTTTTGCGGGAT
>CAMDRP010000053.1 GCA_945906965.1 Opitutus sp. GAS368
CGGCATCGAAATCGGCGACGAGTTTTCGATCATGATGACTGGTACCGTCAATAAAGTCGCCGAGGGCCACATGCACCCCGAACTCTTTGCGGTCAAAGTCTAGACCGCGATAGCTTTGATAAGCGAAGAGGTTACTCCCGCTGCCCTTGGTCAGGACCCAGAGTGAACGTCTAGCCCTCGCCGTCATCGCGCTCCTGTTCGCGTTGGGGCTTTTAAGCCTAGTAATACTTTGACGCTAAATCGTAGCCTGTACGGGCAATTTTCGACTCGCGCCCAAGCAAATCGCGGCATCTATTGACTCATCTCATGCGTAGCACGCCACAGCATCATGCCGCTTATGCTGTCGTCGCATCTCTCCAGTTACATTTCGTGGCCAAGCCCCGTGCACGGACTTGAACCCGCCCGGGTATTCCCCCGCATGAAAACCGAGCAAATCGCCGATTTTTCCCACGCCCGCCACGAGGCCGACGCGCGCTTGCTCGGCTTGGTGGCCGCGGGTGATAGCGCGGCTTTGGGCGAACTTTACGATCGTTTCTCTCGCCCGCTTTACGCTACCGCCCTGCGCATCCTCAATGACCCCGGCGAAGCCCAAGATATCGTCCACGATGCCTTCGTCTCAGTCTGGGAAAAAGCCTCGAGCTTTGAAACCACTCGCGGTACCGCGTTTTCCTGGGTGCTCACCCTCACGCGCAATCGCGCCATCGACCGCCTGCGCTCCCGCCGCCGCCGCCACGAATTGCTCGAAACCTCTACCCCCTCCGACCTCGGTCTCGACGAAAACACCTCCGGTCCCGCCGCCAACCTCGCCGCCTCGACCTCGGATCAAGCCAGCACCCTACGAGCAGCCGTCGCCGCTTTACCCGCCGATCAACAACGCGCGCTCAAACTCGCCTTTTTCAGCGGCCTCACGCAGGAGGAAATTGCCGCCCGTCTAGAAACGCCCCTCGGCACGATCAAAGCCCGCATCCGTCGCGGCCTACTCAAGCTACGCGATCAACTCGCGAACCGCCTATGAACGCCGAACGCCACGAAGATCTCGCCGCGCTCGCCGCCCTTGATTTGCTCACAACCGCAGAGCAGGCCGAGTTCACCGTCGCGCTCGCCCACCATCTCGAGCTAGCGACCCTCGCGGCCTCGCTGCGATCCACGGCCGCCGAACTCGCTCATATCGCCCCCGTGGCCGAACCTCCTGCAGACCTAAAAATCCGTCTGCTTAACTCCATCGCCATCCAAGCAAAAACCGCTCGAGCAACTCTTGCCCAAAGCCCCCGCTTGGCGATTCTGCCGTTTCCGACGTGGATCGGTTTTGCCACGGCGGCGTGTTTCGCCTGCCTCGCAGCTTATTTTGCGCAGGCTTATTTTAACGAAAGCGCCCTGAACTCTGCCTTCCGCGACCAACAAACCCTGGCCGATCTTTCGCTCCGCAGCACGAAAAACCAACTCGCCGCTGAACGACTCATCACGCAACGCGAGCTCGCCGACGCCGTGAAGCGCGCCAGCGATTCGGCCGCTCTCATCACCACGCTGGAATCCCGTCTCGCGGAGACTAAACAACAACTCTTCGCTCAGGGCACAATCGCCGATTACAAAATCGCCACGCTCGCTTCGCTTCTTGGCAACAGTTCACAAGCCGGGGCGGTCGCCGTCTGGAATCCCGCGAGCCAAGAAGGCGTACTCACCGTCCAAAAACTCCCCGCGCTAGCAGCGGATAAAGATTATCAACTCTGGGTCGTCGACCCGCAGTATTCCATCCCAGTCGACGGCGGTGTTTTCAAAGTCGACCCCGCGACCGGTGAGGGCCGCTTGATTTTCCATCCCAACCGCCCCGTCAAAACCGTGGCGAAATTCGCCGTGAGCCTCGAACGCAAGGGCGGCGTGCCCAAGGCCGAGGGCCCGATGGTGCTCATCGGCCCCTAATCACTCTCTCAGTCTGAGTGGGCGTTTACGACGACCCGATCACGACTCGGTGGCGGCAATTGAAACTTGCCCCGACCGCGCCTGCCGCAAACGCTTCTACCCCTATGGTTATCAAACCCAAAGTCCGTGGCTTCGTCTGCGTCACCGCGCACCCCGCCGGTTGTGAAGCCCATGTCCAAGAGTGGATCGCCCACGTCAAAGCCCAACCCGCACTCGCGAAAGGACCGAAGAAGGTCCTCGTGATCGGTTCTTCCACCGGCTACGGACTCGCCTCACGCGTTACCGCTGCCTTCGGTTCCGGCGCCGCGACTCTCGGTGTATTCTTCGAACGCCCCTCCGAAGAAGGCCGCCCTGCGACTCCCGGTTGGTATAACACCATCGCCTTCACCAAAGCGGCTCACGCCGCGGGCCACTACGCGAAAAATATCAACGGCGACGCATTCTCTGCCGACATTAAGCGCCAAGCCCTCGAGCTCATCCGCGCCGATCTCGGCCAAGTTGATCTCGTCATCTACTCGCTCGCGTCTCCTCGCCGCACCCATCCCACGACCGGCCTCATCCATAAATCGGTCCTCAAACCTGTCGGCCAATCTTACACTAATAAAACCGTCGATACCGATAAAGGCCTTGTCAGCACGATCACCATCGATCCGGCCAATGAAGCCGAGATCGTCGACACCACCGCCGTCATGGGTGGAGAAGACTGGGAAATGTGGATGCAAGCCCTGTCTGAGGCCAAACTTCTCGCTCCCGGCGCGCAGTCCGTCGCCTACTCCTACATCGGGCCGGAAGTCACATGGGCCATTTACAAAAATGGCACCATTGGTCTCGCCAAAAACGACCTCGAACGCGCCGCGCGCAGCATCGATTCGCTCCTCAAACTCAAACACGACGGCGGTCGCGCCTGCATCTCGGTCAACAAGGCGCTCGTGACCCAAGCCAGCTCCGCCATTCCCGTCGTCCCGCTCTACATTTCGATTCTCTATAAGATCATGAAAGCCCACGGCACGCACGAGGGTTGCATCGAACAGATCGCCCGACTCTTCGCCACCCAACTCTACTCGAGCAACGGCCCCACCTTCGACGAAGCGGGTCGTATTCGGATCGACGACTGGGAAATGCGCCCGGAAATCCAAGCCGCCGTCAAAGAAATCTGGCCTCAGACCACGACCGAAAATCTCGCCACGCTCACGGACATCGCGGGCTACCGCAGCGAATTCATGAAACTCTTCGGCTTTGGTCTGCCCGGCATTAATTACGAAGCCGAGATTGAGCCTCACCTGCAGATGCTCTAAAAACGGGCCCATTCCTTCAAACCGCGAGCTTTGGCCCGCGGTTTTTTTCTGCTCATCAATTTACTTTTCTCATCTCGTTTCCATGCGCGCCCACATTCAACGCGTCTCGACGGCGCACGTCGATATCGCTGGCGAACGCATTGGCGCCATCGATCGTGGTCTCCTTATTTTCCTCGGCATTGCGCCGCAGGACACGGCGGCCGATGCGGATTGGCTCGCCGCGAAAATCAGCACCCTGCGCATCTTCGATGACGCCACTGCAACGATGAACCAGTCCGTCCGCGACATCACCGGTGAGCTCCTCATCATCAGCCAATTCACGCTCTACGCTAGCACCCGCAAAGGCACCCGTCCCTCATGGGACGGCGCCGCGCGCCCCGAGATTGCGCTCCCGCTTTACGAGGCGTTTCTACGCGCCTCTGCCTCCGCCCTGGGTCGCCCCGTCGCCTCCGGTCGCTTTGGCGCCGACATGCAAGTATCGCTAGTAAATGACGGTCCCATTACCTTGCTGCTCGACTCACACCAACGCGATTAACCGCCTCCTTTTATTAAAAAAATGCGAGCACTGCACCTTTTCCTCATCGTCCTACAATCTCTCGGCATGGTCGCTCTGGCGTCCACGCCTACCGATCCGCTCGCCTACTTTCGTGACCTCGCCGAGACCCGTAACTACACCCTCGGACGACCCGTCGCCGCCAAACTCACCCCCGACGGCCAATCCGTCATCTATCTTCGTGGCGGCCCCCGCGATCCCGTTCTTCGACTCTACGAATTTACCCTGCCAGCCGGCCCCGAACGCGAACTGCTCACACCTGCCCAACTTCTAGGCTCTGGCCCAGAAACGCTCACCGCCGAGGAAAAAGCCCGCCGCGAACGAGCCCGCATCAGCACCCGCGGCTTCACCAGGTTTGATCTCTCCCAGGACGGCACGCGCCTTCTCGTCACCCTTTCAGGTCAGCTCTACGTCGTAAACCGCGCCGATCTCAAGGTCACCGCCCTCCCCGGTAAAAACTGGATCGACCCGCGTTTTTCGCCTGATGGCACCGCCATCGCCGCCGTATCTACCGGCGAACTCCACGTGATTGAACTCAATGTCGCACCACTCCTCGCCCGCGCCTTAACCACCGGCGCGACTGCCACACTCACCCACGGCACAGCCGAATTCGTCGCCCAAGAAGAGATGGCGCGCAGCGAAGGTTACTGGTGGTCACCGGACTCTCGCTTCATCGCCTATCAACAAACAGATGAGTCTGCCGTCGAGGTCCGCCACATCGCCGATCCGCTCCATCCCGAAGCCACCCCCACCAAATTTGCTTACCCCGCCGCTGGCACGACCAACGCCACCGTACGCCTCGGCGTCATTGCCCGCAGCGGGGGCGCCACCCGGTGGCTCCAATGGGATGCCGCCAAATTCCCCTACCTCACGCGCGTGGTCTGGCGGGAGTCCGACGCGCCGCTCACCTTCACCGTCATGGACCGCGCTCAACAAACCGCGCTCCTCCTCCGCGCCGATCCTACCAGCGCAAGTACCACGGAACTCCTTCGCGAAACCGACCCAGCCTGGATCAATCTCGACGAACGCGGCGGCTTTCCCCGCTGGCTTCCTGGCGCCAAAGAATTCCTCTGGTCCTCCGAGAGCCGAGGCACGTGGCAAGTCGAGCTACGCGCTGCCACCGGCAACTTCATTCGCGCCATCACCCCGCCCGATTTTATCTATAAAGGTTTCGCCAAACTCGATTCCCTGCACCGCGACGTCTACTTATCCGGCAGCCGAGACCCGCGCGAAACCCAAGTATGGCGCTTCCCGCTACGCGGTGGCCCCGGCACCGCTATCACCTCCGGTCAAGGGCAGCACTCCGCTAACTTTTCCGAAAACGCTACCGCCTTCATCCACACCTACGATCTCTTCAACGGCACCTCGGGGACAGAGGTTCTCGCCCCCGGCGGACAGCTCCTTGCCGTCCTGCCTAGTCGCGCCGAAGAACTCCCCATCCTCCCCCGCGTCGAGCTCACCCGCACCGCGGGCGAACTCTCCTTTTTTGCGGCAGTCGTGCGCCCACGTGATTTCGATGCGAAGAAAAAATATCCTGTCATTCTTTACGCCTACGCTGGCCCGCACAACACAGTCGTCACCGCCATGGCTCGCACCTATCTCAACGATCAATGGATGGCGGACCAAGGCTACATCGTGGCCCGGCTCGACGGCCGCGGCACCCCTTTTCGCGGTCGCGACTGGGAACGCGCCATCCGCGGCAACTTGATCGACTTGGCCCTCACCGATCAAGTCGCCGGTCTTCGCGCGCTGGGCGCACAGTATCCCGAGATGGACCTCAGCCGCGTCGGCGTGACTGGCTGGTCATTCGGTGGCTATTTTGCCGCCATGGCGACTCTGCGCCGTCCAGATATTTTCCGCTGCGGGGTCGCTGGCGCCCCCGTGATTACCTGGGAAAACTACGACACGTTTTACACCGAGCGCTACCTCGGTCTCCCCGAGAGCGCCCCTGAGGCGTACAAAGTCAGCAGCGTGCTCAGCTACGCGGCGAAACTGGAGCGCCCGCTTCTACTCATTCACGGACTTACCGATGACAACGTCTACGCTCAACATACGCTTCAGCTCTGCGATGCATTGTTCATGGCCGGAAAACCCTACGAGTTCATGCCCATGCTCGGCACGCACATGGCGGGCAGCAGCAACCCGATAGTAAAACTCCGCCAACAACAACGAGTAATGGAGTTTTTCACGCGTCATCTGCGCCGTTAACTCAACTAAAAAAAGTTTCAATCTAACCAAATTCCTAATCGGCCTCAGCGCCCCAAGGGAAAAAATCATTGAGCAAATCGAGCCGGGTGCAGCTCGCCAACTAGCCGAAATCAAACGCTGACCTGCTCAACGATTTCCAAGCCGTAGCCGTCAAGTCCCACGACCTTGCGCTGACTACCGGATAGTAAACGAATCTTAGCTAATCCTAGAGCGCGCAGAATCTGCGCACCCGTGCCATAATCACGCAGGCCCATGGCTGAAGGTTGAACCCCTGACTTGGCTTGCAGACGCTGCACCATAAGCTCACCCGTATTGGCCGGCTCCATGTACAAGACCACGCCACGGCCCGCTTGCGCAATCGCACGCATCGAAGCCATTAACGCTGTATGACTCCGCATGCCTTTGGCCTGAAAGACATCGCTTAATAAGTTCTCGCTGTGCACCCGCACCAACGTGGGCTCGCTTGTAAGCGCACCCATAACCAAGGCGAGGTGATGCCGTCCATCCAGTCGGCTACGAAAAACCTGCGCCGTAAATTCCCCAAACTCCGACGGGAACGGTTGCGTGCATACCGGCTCGATCAATTGCTCGCGTTGAGCGCGATACTCAATGAGTTGCTTGATCGACACCATCCGGAGACCGAATTTGCGCTTAAATTCGGTGAGTTGGGGCAGACGCTGCACCGTACCGTCATCGTTTACGAGTTCGCACAATACACCGCTGGGGTGAAGTCCGGCCAGCACAGCTAGATCCACGGCAGCTTCTGTGTGGCCAGCGCGTTCCAACACGCCACCTGGTCGCGAGCGTAAGGGAAATACATGACCGGGCTGCACCAGCTGATCCGCCGTGGAGTTAGGATCCGCCAGCAATCGGATCGTACGCGTACGATCGGTGGCGCTAATGCCGGTCGCAATACCCTCTGCGGCATCTACGCTGACGGTGAAATCGGTGCGTTGAACCTCACGGTTACGCGCCACCATGGGCCCAAGACCGAGCCGGCGCAGATTCGACTCCAGCGTTGGTACGCAGACGATTCCGCTGCCATAACGAATCATCATGTTGACCGTCTCAGGCGTCGCCAAAGATGCCGCCATGATGAGATCGCCTTCATTTTCACGATCTTCGTCATCCGTCACGATGACGAGTCTCCCGGCGGCGATATCGCGGATGGCGTCCTCAATGCGATCAAACGGATCTGGAGCTGAATCTGACATGACTTCAAATCGCCAAAGCCCGGCGCCGCTGTCAACCCACTGCCCCGAAACGTTACCAACTACTCCGATTACCGCGACCTAATGCCTCAACCAAATCCCCAGCGCGGCGAACGGTTCGGCAAGGTTACAACCGTTCCTAAAATCATAGGCGTTTAACTCCATCGGTGGTTAGACCGTGGGGAGCCAAACGTGATCAATGACGCCGCGCGAACAGCTTTCGCGGCTAGTCTGCGGAGTCGCACCGCAGTTCGAGGTCGCCCCTTGAGAGGGCATCACGGGATCAGCGCGACCGGAACGGCCGTTGGGTGACACCCTCTCAAGTTCCCTTAGCGACGGGTCGCGACGGATCCGAAACCCATTCGCTCCAGGAGCCCGCGTACAGTTTCGAACCCTTGAGCCCTGCATATTCCATCGCGAAAATATTGGCGCAAGCCGTGATGCCCGATCCGCAAGAGTGTCCCACATTTTCAACCGCACGAGCTCCGATGAGCGAGAGAAACTCCCGCTGCAAATCCGCGACAGGGCGCAGCGTGTGATCGGAATTTAGATTCGCCTTAAAGAAACGATTCACCGCCCCAGGAATATGTCCGGCCACAGGATCCATGGGCTCGACTTCACCGCGGAAACGTTCCCCTGCACGGGCATCGATCAATAAACTATCGCTCTGTTCGAGCCGACGCAGAACGTCGACCGCGCCCCAAAGCAGGCGCGAATCCACCGACGGCGCGCTCGTCGTGACGTTTGGCCGCGCCACCGGTATCTCCGTGGTGACAGCGCGGCCTTCACTTATCCACTTCTGCCAACCACCGTCCAGCAACGCCACCTGGTTAAATCCGATCCAACGCGCCAGCCACCACAAGCGCGCGGCGTAGAGTCCGCCCGCGTCGTCATAGGCGACGATTTGGCTATTTTTGTTCGTGCCACGCGCTGCGAGAAAAGCCGCGAACTGATCCGGCGCGGGCAAAGGGTGGCGACCATTGCGTCCGTTTTTTAATCCGGCTAGGACTGTTTCAACGGAGGCAAAATGCGCCCCTGGGAGGTGACTTTCAGCATAGAGCTTGGCACCTTTGCCGTGATCCACGAGATCGTGTCTACAATCGAAAATCACCCATGTCGGGTCATTGAGGTGGGACGCGAGTTTAGCGGTTGAAACGAGCATGAAGTCGACAAAGTGGCGTCAGATTTCTTCCGCGTGAATCTAAATCAAGTGCGGTTGATCCAGCAAATCCACGCCGGCTCCGCTTATTTAAACGTGAACCCTAGCGCATCGAGTTCGTTCATATTAAACGGCGCACTCGCGAGCACTTCCTGTAATTTTTCCCAAGCTGCGGACATCGTCGGTAATTCACAGAGGACGAGTCCATCGTCATTATCATGCAGGTGGATTAGCCAAGGGCTGTTAACCTCGGCGTGATGCTGGAAAACGGATCCGTAGAGATAATTTCCAGGCAAGCCCGGATGCGGGCCCGTGCCAGGCACCAGAAACAGCGTATGAATTGGATCGTGCGCGACCACGACTTGGTCGCCGATGTGCTTCGCGCGATGCTGCGAGGGTTTACCTGCGACCACGGTCCGGCGCTCGGCGACCCGCTCACGCAGCGGTGCAGGCAACGCAGCCACGTAACGCTCAAAAATGCTAAAATTATTTTCAAGAGCCGACGGCTCGACGCGACCGGCAATCACATCGTCAAGATTCTGCGCGTGAAACACCGGCGCCGTCGACAGCGATCGCGTGGTGACGTAGCTGCCTTTGTGATTTGCACTCGCATAAACCTGATGCGTCGCGAGCAACCGTTTCAGCGCATCCATATAAGAGGGCGTAGCAGGCACGACACCGGTCGGACTGTGCTCGATCAAATCAAGGACAGTGTGGTCAAAATGAGCATGGGGGTCTTGGGGCATGATTCATGACTATCGCCACGGCCGCGTAACACCAACCTTCTTATCAGCTAATCCTCGACATGATGCCGATGCCGGAACGGCGTCTGCCCCTGCGTGCGGTTTTTCCAACCGGGTTTGCTCGCCAGCGCACTCGGTTTCTTGCGTGCCGGTACGCTGGCCGCTTTCTCGCCCTTCAATTTAAGATAACTCTCAAAACGTTGTAACATCAGATCACCCGCTGCGATGCTCGCGCGGACCGCACAACCCGGTTCATTAGTATGGCTACAATTGCCAAATTTGCACCGCGCAGCCAACGCCGCGATATCAGCAAAGGCATCCTCCACGCCGTCCTCCACGCCCCAAAGCTGCAATTCTCTCATCCCAGGCGTGTCGATCACCAGTGCACCCGTCGGCGTCTGCACAAGCTCGCGCCGCGTCGTAGTATGCCGGCCCTTGCTGTCTTTCTCGCGGACTTCACCGGTGGGCAACGCCTCCGGATCGCGCACCAATAAATTAATCAGGCTCGATTTTCCCACGCCAGAGGAGCCGATAAACGCCAACGTACGCCCCGGCTGCGCGTAGACTGAGGTCAACGCCTTCAAGCCCTTGCGCGTCTCCGAGCTCGTGATGAGCACCGGCACGCCCGGCACCAGCGTTTCGATCTCGCGGCGCACGGCTTCGGCATCCGTGCACACGTCTGATTTATTCAGAACAATCACCGCCTCCGCTCCGCTTTCTTTCGCCGCCACCAAAAAACGCTGAATGCGTTTCGGATTAAAATTTTGATCGAGTCCGCTCACCAGAAATACCGTGTCGATATTCGCGGCCACGATTTGTTCGATTTCCTCTGAGCCCGAGGCACGACGCGAAAACTTGGTACGCCGCGGCAACACCGCATGGATGTCCGCGCGCGCCTCGCCCGGACGGCGACGTACCGCGACCCAATCGCCCACCGCAGGAAATTGCTCAGCCTTCTTCGCCACGTGGAAAAAACCACCGCCGCATTCTCCCAGTACTTCACCGTCCGCCGTGTGCACCGCGTAAAAATTCCGCCGCAACTCGCAAACCACGCGCGCCGGCTCCAGCCCCGCCGCCCCGTGTGGGGCAAACGCGAGGGTCAAGGCATCGTGCCAGCCGAGTTCAGCGAGAGTCATAACCTCATATTAACAGAATGACCACGTCCGAAGCCAGCGCGCAGCGAAAAATTTCCAATCGCATCCCGCCGGCTCAGGTTGCGGCTTGAGCTTGCGCGCGGACCTTTGTCCCCTCGCCCGTGCCCAACGCCACCCGCGAAGTCCGTCCCAGTCAAAAACCCGGCTACGTGATCAACGAACACGCCGTGCTCGAGCCCATCCCCGCCGGTTGGATCCTCCTGCCACCCGGTGACTCCGCCCTCAGCCGTAGAATCAAGACTGACGGCCCCACGTGGACCATGTCCGAGATGAAAGGCCGCAAGCGCTTCTCCCAAGGAATTTGGGCTCCGGCACATCGCATCGAAGCCCTGCGCGCCGAACTTCTGAACGAGCGCGCCGATCCTGCTCATCAACGCAAACTCGACTCCGCCCGCGCTCGTCGCGCCGTCGCACAAGCCGACTACGTCGATGATTTCCGCACCGCCGTGTTAACGTTTCTCGCCTTCCATCCCGCGCATGCCGGCGACGCCCAACTTCTCCGCGATCTTATCGCCGCCCACGCCACGCCCGTAGGCAGCGGCACGGTCGCCCGCACCGAGCGCATTCCCATCGAAGAGCGCGCCGAAGCCGCCACCATCGCGTGGCTCCGTCATCAAACTACCGGCTACGATCAGATGCGCATCCCCCTCATCAAGGGCCGTCGCCGCGAAGTCCGACGCCTCCTCGCCCACCGTTCTCATCAACTTTTGCGACTTTACCGCGAAGGTCATCCCGTCGAACTCAAGCTTTGCCCATTACAAGCTGCCCTGCGCGCTGCTCGGCCCCCACTTGCCGCAACGTCGTCTCCCTCGCAGACTCTGCTTTTTTAATACCACACCACATTCATCATGCTAAATACCCCACCAAATAATTCCACGCGTCGGCATTTTCTTTGCGCCACGGCCGCCGCCGTCAGTACCGCGCTTTTGCCGCCATCGCTTCGCGCAGCCGAAACCACGCCCAAGCGACTAGCGCCACGCAATGCCTTCAGCTACCGTTTCAACATCGGTGAAATCGAGGCCTATTCCATCAGCGACGGCAGCATGCTCCTGCGCGAGGGCCTCGATCTCATGTGGCCCGAAGCCGCCCGACCCGTGATGCGCGACGATCTCATCGCCCGCGGCGAACGCACCGATGCTCTCCCGCTCTACGTCAATATCCTGCTGCTGAAAATCGGCCGAGAACTGGTGATTTTCGACGGCGGTTTTGGCCCCGGCAAAAACTCCGAGCGTGGTTGGGTATCAACGGCGCTCGCCGATCTTGGCTTGGCGCCGGCGCAGATCACCCACGCCTTTCTCAGCCACGCTCACGTCGATCATATCGGTGGCTTTGTCACCAGCAACCGCGCCGTTTTCCCCAATGCGGCGGTCTATTGCTTACGCGAAGAAGTTGATTTCTGGCGCTCGCCCACGCCCGATTTCTCCCGCTCTAAACGCGCCAAAGGCCCACTGCCCGGCATGATCAAAGACGCCCGCGAAAAATTCGACGTCCTTCAACCTAACCTGCAATTTCTCCGCAACGGTGATTCCGTCCTCGGCGGGGCAGTAACCCTGCTAGCCGCGCCCGGACACACGTCCGGCCACGCAATTTTTCGCATTAAATCAGGCCGCGACTCGCTCTTGCATTTCATGGATGTCGCGCACCACCACACCTTGATGTTCACCGATCCGACGTGGGGCATCGCCTATGATCACGAACCGGCGCAAGCGATGCACACGCGCCAAAAACTCTTTACCGAACTCGCCCACACCCACGAACGCGCCTACGGTTTCCACCTCCCCTGGCCCGGTATCGGCCGCATCGCCCAAGCCGACCGCGGCTTTAGCTGGCAAAGCGAGCGCTGGAGCTGGGGCCTGTAACTTCAGCGTCGCCAAACGCATCTCCAGCCGACGTCGTTGCGCGCGGCGCGGTTGCTCGCGCTTTCCAAATGACGCCCTTCACAACTTTACTCACCCATCCCGGCAGCGCCCATAAAGACGAGTTCCTCGCCTGCTGCGTCCTGGTGGCCCTGCACCCCGTGCCCATTGTCCGGCGTGAACCCACCGCCACCGATTTGAACGATCCACAGGTCGCTGTCATCGATGTCGGCCACGAGCACGATCCCGCGCGAAATAACTACGATCACCACCAACTGGCCAAAGATCACGCGCCTACGTGTTCCCTTTCGCTCGTGTTACAACACCTCGGGATCTACGCCGACGCTCGCCAATTCTGTGAATGGCTCGAGCCCGCCGAGTGGTTCGATTGCCGCGGCCCGATCAGCACAGCCAAATTTCTTGGCGTCGATCGCAACGCCCTGCCTAAACTCAACTCTCCGATCGACATCACCCTGCTCCGCCGCTTCGCCCTCGCCGATCGCATCGAACCCACCGCTCCGCTCTGGGCGATTATGCGCATGATCGGAGAAGATCTTTTGGATTATGTCCGCACGCTCCGCACGCGACTCGATTTCATCGCGCAACACGCCCAAGTCTGGGAACTCGTGCTAGGCGGCGAGCCCGCTCACATTCTTTTTCTGCCACGCACCGATCCACTGCCAGAAGAGCCTTCAATGGGCATCGAACGCTACATCGAGGCCCAAAATCTCGCTGCCAAGATCGTCGGCACCGTAGCTCCTGATCGCCGCAGCCCCGGTTACGGTTTATCCCGGTTTCAAGATAACCCGCGCCTTGATTTTACGCGCATCGCGGACGCTCCGGGCGTGCATTTCGCGCACGCACGCGGCTTCGTCGCCAAAACGTCACTCACCGATCACGCGCAAATTAAAGCCTTGCTCGTGCGCGCCGGCGGGTGAACGACCCTCTGCGAACTAGGGAAACCACGCGAGCAACGCAGCGCTCACCAAGGCGTGGCCTTTTTCGTTGGGATGGTTACGTTGCGACATCAACGACTCCGTGACTCCGCCGGCCGTCGCGTGCCGCTGAAACGCGGCATAACTATCCACCAACGCGACCTGGTATTCCCGCGCGAGCCCGCGAATTTGCTCAGCGTGCAAAGCCAGTTTATCGGCGGGATCAGCCCATTTTGCGGCCGTGTCTGGCGTAGGCGTGAGCAAGATGACTTTAGCGCCGCCGGTTTTGGCGCGCTCGATCATCGCCCGCCAGGCTCGCGCCGCCCGCTCTAGGCCCATGCCGCGGTCGTTGAGACCGTAATCAATCGTGACGACATCAGGTCGCAGGCTCATCACGTCACGTTCAAAACGTAACAGCCCTTTTTCTGAATCTTCACCGCCGATGGCCGTCACGACGACGTTGATGACCGCGTGTGGATATTTTGCTGCGAGTCCGACGCGAAGTTGGTGCGGATACGAACCGAGCGAGTTAATAACCGGAGTATCGAAATAGCCCGCGGGCACGCTGTGACCGTGACATACGATCATGACCGCTCGATTTTTCGGCCAGTCAACGCGACTCAACGCGGCCACCTCCGATAGGTACGTTGCCGGATTGACCGGTGTCGAAGAACTCGGGGAACCAGGCTCTACGGCCAATATTTCGACGACCAACAGTAGCCAAAAAAATATTTTTTTATTCATAGGGTGCCCCACCCAAACTCGGTCCGTGGCATTCGTCGATCCGCAACTAGCCCTTGCCCCCGAGCAAAAAATAAAAACTCATAAGCCGCGCCCATTCTTACTTATGACCGACCTCCCCGACTGCCTGTATTGCCGCAAAGATCAACGCCTCCAAGATCTCATGATCGAGATCGGCCCGATGCAGGTCTCCACGCTTTATCTCTTCAAAGAGCAAACGTATCACGGCCGCTGCGTCGTCGCCTACCGCGCGCACGTCAACGAACTCTTCGAGTTGCCGCCGTCCGAGCTCACGCTTTTCACCCATGACGTCGCCCGCGCGGCCAAGGCGATGAAGGCCGCCTTCAATCCTGCCAAAATCAACTACGGCGCCTACTCCGATAAACTGCCGCATCTACACATGCATCTCGTGCCGAAATACGTCGATGGCCCGAGTTGGGGCGCACCATTCGCGATGATGCCTGAGCCGAAACAACTCCTTTCGACGGCAGATTACGCCGATCTGATTGCACGGCTGCGTCCGCACCTCGCTTAAGTTTGCAATCGAGCCTCGCGCAGGCCGACGGCCCAACGAGACCCGCGCGCAGGCGAAATTCAGGATGCCGCAGCAACCTCGGTTTCGACCGCTGGTTTTGCCGGAGCCACTTTTTTATCCGCGACGTAGATCATGTACGTCGTGCTTTTGGCCGTCGCGTGTTTTTTAACCGGAGTGGGTTTAACGTCGAATCCGCTGTGGGAAAGACGACTTTCAAATGCTTTGTCCGCACCAGACGACCAGATGGCGACTCGTCCGCCGGGCTTGAGCGCCTGTCCGATGCGAGCGATGCCGCGCAGGTCATAGACCTTGGCGTTGCTGGACTGGACCATGGCAGAGGGGCCGTTGTCGATATCGAGCAAGATCGCATCGTACGGCTGGCTCGCGGAACGCGCGATGATCGAGCGCACGTCTTCGTTGAGAATTTTCACGCGCGGATCGTTAAGCAACGCGCCGTTGAGTCCGCTCATATGCGTGCGATTCCAATCAATGACTGCTGACACCAATTCGGCGACATGCACCGTAGCGTGCGCACCAACTTTGGCCAAGACGCCTTGCAACGTATAACCTAGGCCGAGTCCGCCGATGAGAATACGAGCTGGGGCCGAGCGCGTGATTTCCGCCGTGGCGAGTTCGCCCAATGCGACCTCTGAAGCCGTCGCGGCGGAGTTCATGAGCTCCTTGCCGTTGACGCGGATACTAAAGCGTCCGTCGTGGGAATGCAGGGTAAGGCGGGCGCCTTCGCGCGTGTGCGCTTCGGCCAGAATGATTTGCGGTTTCATGCGTCTGCTTAGGACCATGGCAGGATCAGCGCGAGAAGCCACGCCGAACCTTACGAAAATTTTACCTGTGGTTTCAGCGTAGTTTAGTTTAACGTTTTTGGTCCATCCCACGATGCCTGAGTTCATCAATATTTCTGTCTATAAATTTGCGCCGTTAACCGGCCTGCCCGAACTCCGCGTCCGGTTACTCCAACTCACTAAGGCGCACTGCCTGCGCGGGACGATTTTATTAAGCACGGAGGGCATCAACTTATTCGTCGCGGGCAATCGCACGCAGATCGATGTGCTGCTCGCCGCCCTGCGCACCGTCCCTGGCCTAGGGAATCTTACCCCGAAAGAGAGTTTAAGCCAAGAGCAGCCGTTTAATCGCATGCTAGTGAAGATCAAAAAAGAAATCATCGCCTTCGGCGTTGAGGGCCTTGATCCCGCAGGACGTCCGACCCCCAAGCTATCCGCCCGTACGCTCAAACAATGGCTCGATGAGGGCCGACCGGTGACCTTGCTCGATGCACGCAACAATTACGAAGTGCGCATGGGCACATTTAGCGGTGCGCGTCCCGCGGGCATCGACCATTTTCGGGATTTTCCAGCCGCGGTCGCCCGACTGCCCGCCACGTTAAAAAATCTACCGATCGTGATGTTTTGCACCGGCGGCATTCGCTGTGAAAAAGCCGGTCCGTACATGGAGCGGGAGGGTTTCACCAACGTGCACCAACTCGACGGCGGCATCCTTAAGTATTTCGAAGAATGCGGTGGCGCCCATTATGAAGGGGAATGTTTCGTCTTCGATCGGCGTGTCGGTGTGGACCCACAATTAAAAGAGACGAAAACGGTGATGTGTTTCAATTGCCAGATGCCGCTGACACTCGCCGAACAACTCCACGATCACTATGTAGCGGACAAAACCTGCCCCCACTGTTTTCACGGCAAACCCCAAAAAAGCCCACTCATCGCACCAGAACTTTAAAACCCCAAAGCCCGCCCGCATCCGAAGAGACTAGGGCAACAACAACACGGATTAAATATTCCGCGTTACCTTTCCGTGAACGCTACGTCATTTGCAAGACGCCCATAGATTGAATGAACGAAAATAATTTTAGTTCACTCGCGGCCCTAAACCCTCCTCCTTCATTTTCCCTCAAGCCCCCTTCCACGTATGTCCAAAGCACGCAGCACCAGCGGTCTCATCATCACCCTCACCCTCATCGCCGCCGTCAGCATCGGCTCATGGTTTTATTTCCGTAGTGACGGTGAAAAGACGCCAGAGTTTAACAGCACCAAAGTTTCCCGCGGTGACGTCCTACAAGTGGTCACAGCCACGGGCGGCCTAGAAGCGGTGACCAGCGTGGACGTTTCTTCCCAGATCTCCGGACTCATCGTTGAAATCAACGTGGATTATAACTCTCCCGTGAAAAAGGGTCAGGTCCTCGCCAAACTCGATCCAGCGACCTATGAGTCGCGCCTCAGTTCCGCCAAGGCCCAGCTGGCGAATACCACCGCCAATTTCAATCTCATCCGACTCAACACCGAGCGCACCCGTGGTCTGCGCAACCAAAACCTCGTTTCTCAAGCCGAACTCGATCAAGCCGAGGCCCAACTCGCCCAATCCCAAGCCCAGATGCTCATCCAGCAAGCCGCGGTGGACACGGCTAAAGTCGACCTCGCCCGCTGCACTATCTACTCGCCCATCGACGGTATCGTGATCGATCGCATCGCCCTCGTCGGCAAGACCGTCTCCGCGAGCACCAGTGCCCCTACCCTATTCACCATCGCTAACGATCTTTCTCAGATGCAAATCAGCGCCGCCGTCGCCGAAGCCGATATCGGCAACATTGAGGATAAACAAAACGTCAACTTCACCGTGGACGCCTACCCCAGTCGCCAATTCCGCGGTCGTATCTCTCAGATCCGCAACGCCCCCAAGACTCAGTCCAACGTCGTTACGTATGAGACCATCATCGACGTCCGCAACGAAGACCTGAAACTCAAACCCGGCATGACCGCCAACGTTTCCATCATCATCGCCCAACGCACCGGCACACTCCGAGTCAGCAACAGCGCGCTGCGCGTGCGTATGCCCGAAAGTCTTCTCCCGCCCCCCGCGCCAATTGCCGCCGCCGGCAAAACCGCCGAGGGTAAAGCCACTCCCGGTGCCACCGCAAAAACCGAAGCGCCCAAACCCCTCACCGACGAACAACGCCGCAACGCTATGCGCGAGATCATGCGCGAAGTCGGTTTCTCTTTCGGCGCCGGCGGGCCCCCATCGGCCGACGTGATCGCCAAGATGGAAGCCTTAGCTAAGGAACGTGGCCTCGACCTCGACTTCAGTCGCATGAGCGGTGGCGGCCGCGGCGGTAGCGGAGGCAATCGCAGTGCCAACACGCCCGCATCTAACGCTCCCGTCACGCGGACTCTCTACAAACTCATTGGCACCGATCCTAAGACGCAGAAACCCGAACCCGTCCAAGTCAAACTCGGCATCTCTGACGGCATCACTACGGAGATCATCGAAGGCGTGACCGAAGGAGATCTACTCATTACTAGCGTCTCGATTCCCGGCGTTTCCGCCTCCGCCGCGCCGCAAGCTGGCGCCCCGAGCGCCCTCACTGGCAACCGCAGTTTCGGCGGCAGCAGCAGCAGCAGCGGCAGCGGCCGTGGTCGCTAAAATATTTTTCTTGTCTTAAAAAAAGCCCTTCCGCCCATGCCGTCCGTTGTAAAGATTGAGGAGATTCATAAAATCTACGAATCCGGTGAAGTCCCGGTGCACGCTGTGCGCGGTGTTACGCTTGAGATCGAACGAGGCGATTTCGTGGCCCTCATGGGCGCCAGCGGCTCGGGCAAATCCACGTTGATGAATCTGCTCGGCTGCCTTGATCGCCCCACACGTGGTCGCTATCTACTAGACGGCATCGACGTCTCCCAGCTCGACCGCAACGCCCTCGCCGATATCCGCAACCAGAAACTCGGCTTTGTCTTCCAAGGCTTCAACCTCCTCGCCCGCACCACCGCCCTTGAGAACGTCGAGCTCCCCATGCTCTACGGTGCCCGTAAATTCACGACCAAACAAATCCGGGACCGAGCCATGCATTGCCTCGATATCGTCGGCCTTTCCCAACGGTTCGACCACTTTCCCAGCCAACTGTCCGGCGGTCAGCAGCAACGCGTCGCCATCGCCCGCGCCCTCGTTAACGAACCCCAGGTCCTCCTCGCCGACGAACCCACCGGCAACTTGGACACCCGCACCTCGGCCGAAGTCATGGGCGTCTTTCAGAAACTCAACGAAGAAGGCATCACCATCGTCATGGTCACCCACGAGCTCGACATCGCTCATTTCTGCAAACGTAACCTCATCCTGCGCGACGGCGTGATGGTCCGCGACGAAGCCGTGTCCAATCGCTCCTTCGCCGCGACGGAACTCGAAAAACTCAGCTCCGCTGAAGCTGCGGCTAAGCTCACGGGCGCTAAATCATAAACTCTGCGCGCTCCTCCCGCCCGCCCCCATTATTTTAACATGCGCTTCGGCTCCATCATCAAAGTCGCTCTACGCGCGCTCCTGCGCAATACCATGCGCTCCATCCTCACTGCGCTCGGCATCATCATCGGTGTCGGCGCAGTGATCGCGATGGTCAGCATCGGCAACGGCGCCAAAGCCCAAGTCGAAGCCCAAGTCGCCAGCCTAGGCCAAAACGTCATCACCGTATTCTCCGGTAGCATGAGCTCCGGCGGCATGCGCGGTGGCTGGGGCAGCGCACCCACGCTCACCGTCGAAGACGCCGAAGCCATCGAACGCGAAGTCACCGGCATCGTCGGTGTCAGCCCCGAAGTCCGCGATCGCAACCAAGTCCTCGCCAACGGCCT
>CAMDRP010000054.1 GCA_945906965.1 Opitutus sp. GAS368
CCATGTCCACCCGCTTCCGCGGCCTTGTCGCCGCTCCGTTCACGCCCTTCCACGCCGACCGTTCGCTGAACCTCGACGTCATTCCCGCCTACGCGCGCTTCTTGCGCGACAACGGCGTCGGCGCCGCCTTCGTCTGCGGCACCACCGGCGAAGGACTCTCGCTCACGCTCGAAGAACGCCTCCGCATCGCCGAGCGCTGGGTCGCCTGCGCCGACGATCGCCTGCGCGTCATCGTCCACGTCGGCCACACCTGTCTCGCCGACGCCCGCACCCTCACCGCGCACGCCGCCAAAATCGGCGCCTCCGCCGTCTCCGCCCTCACGCCATGTTTCTTCAAACCCCGCAATAACGCCGAAGTCGTCAACTGGTGCGAAGCCGTCGCCTCGGCCGCGCCCGCGCTCCCCTTTTATTATTACAACATCCCCTCGATGACGGGCATCGATTATCCGGTCGTGGATTTTCTCGCGCAAGCGCAGGCCCGAATTCCGTCGCTCGCCGGCGTGAAATACACTCACGAAAACTTGCCCGACTACAAAGCCTGCGTCGCCTTCGACCAAGGCCGCTACGACATCCTCTTCGGCCGCGATGAACTTTTACTCGAAGGCACCGACGCCGGTGCGCTCGGTGCCGTGGGCAGCACCTACAATTACGCCGCCCCGCTTTATTTGCGCCTGCTCGCCGCCCGCGCCGCCGGCCAAGCGACGGAAGCCCGCACTTTACAAGACACAGCCATCAAAATGATCGCGATCTGCAACGGCATCGGCGTCACCCACCTCGCCGCCTCCAAAGCCCTCATGGCGATGCTCGGTGTCGATTGCGGCCCAGTGCGCCTACCGCTCGCTCCGCCTGACGCCACTCAACTCGCGACGCTACGCACCCGCTTAAACGAAATCGGCTTCTTCGATTTTGCCGGCCGCATCGGCACCTAAACCACGCGAACCTACGCAGGCCGAATTCACCGCGCGCGCCACCGAGCCGCCGAGCGAAAACTTCGGCTGTAACATCGCCTGCGAGGGCGTGAGCGTGAACGTTTCCCGCGCGACGAGTTGCAAGAGTGACCCGATTACTTTTTTCGCGAACGCATGCGGGCTTACAACGTATCGCGCCGGCGCCGGCGCTAAAGCCCCGAGAAACGGATCATCATCCCGCGAAATCAAAGAAATATCCCGCGGGATTCTTAGCCCACGCTGCGCCAACACACTCGTCGTCGCCAGATACGCGTAGGAGTTGCTCACCACCAAACCCGTGGTCGGATGTTTCCGATCCAACAACCGCCCCAAAGCCCGCTCCACTGAGGCCACGTCGTCGCGATGGTACAACACCTCGGCGGTCGCCTCGGGCCACGACGAACGCTGCACGCCTTCCCGAAATCCCGTTTCGCTATCCACATCGCCCGCCAAACGCGCCTCACAATTCAACAACGCGATCCGGCGATGCCCCATCCGCAACAACACCCCCGCCGCGTGCCGACAAATCGACCGGTGATCTAAATCATAATGCGGCAACGCCACCTCCGCAAACGTCGAACCCGCCACCAAGCACGGTAAATTTCGCGCTGCAAACCAGCGCTGCATCGCCTCGGTCGATCGCACCAGCAACCACGCCTCGTGCCCGTGCTGCGCCACCAACCGCTCCAGATTCCGCGCCGGATTCACTTGGTAAAATTGCCGCCCCGCATACACCCGCAACCGGCAGCCTTCGGCCAACAAAAGATCCTTCAATTCATCAATCCATAGCGCGATCAAGGGCCGTAGGCGGCCAATCGGCTCTGGAATCAATACGCCGATGGTTTTCACCGCATCTCGTTTTAGCGGCGCGGGCGGATTCGCGACGATGCGCGTGCCCAACCCCACGCTGGGCGCCACGACGCCCTCAGCGCGCAACTGCGCCAAAGCCGCGCGCAAGGTATTACGGCTCGCCTGCACCGTCTCGCACAACACCCGTTCTCCAGGCAGCCAGCCGCGCCACGTGCCCTTGGCGATTTCCACGCGCAAGACCTGCGCCACTTGGCTCGCGACCGTTCTGTGGGGGATCAACGTCATCGACCGCTCCAGCGCACCGCACGCCCGCACCCGAGGCAACCTCGTTCAACGTTTCGCCGCCACCCTCGCGCCGCCGTTACGGCGCCGACATCCACCAGGTTTCCGGCGAACGATAACCGGGCTTACGCTCACCGCTCGCGATGATCCAGCCGCCGCGCCAGGCCACGGTCGGCACCGTCGCTCGCGAAATCGGCGCGTCGCCCGCCGCGCTCCAAGCCTTCGTCTTCGGATCATACGCCCAAACATCGCTCGGAAATCCCGGATGATCCGGTCCCGTCAAATGCGCTCGCAGCCCATCGTCGCCCGAGATCACGAGCAATTTTCCGTCCGCCGTGAGCGGCGCGGGCGAAGGCGCCGCCGTAGCCGCGCGCGGGAGATCCGCGAGCTTCGTCCAGCCTTGCACCGCGTGGTACGCATACGCATCCCGCAAAATTTTTCGCTGCACTTTCCCGTCGGTACCCGCGCTCAACGCCACGCCCCCAAACAGATAAAACGTATCCGCCGTCGCCCCCGCCACGGCGAGCATCCGCTCCGCGCCCGGCCACACGGGCAATTCCCGCCAGCCCGCCTCCGGCTTCGTCACATCCAGCGCCCAAAACGTCGCCAACGCGGTCGTCGCGTCCGGTTTTTCGATGCCGCCGGCCAGATAAAAAATATTACCCACCAAAGCCCCGCTGCCAAACGCACAGGCTCGCGGCAAGGGCGGCAACGCCCTCCGTCCGAGCGTCCGTCCATCCCAGGTCATTAAGCCGACGTCGCGGAAATTTTCCTTCGCATCACCGCCACCCGCACAAATGATTCCCGCCGAGGTCGAGACGGCGACGCCGTACGCATTGGCCCGCGGCAAACGTCCCGCTTCCACCCAGCTGCCTTCCGGCGTCGCCAGCGCGTACACGCGGTCGGACCAAATTTTCGTGCCGCCTTCCCACGGCCGTTTCTCCGGAAAGTTCGCTCCGCCCGCGACCAGCAAGGCCCCGCCCGCGACGCCGACAAACGGTGAAGCAAAACCTTCCCGATCCGGCAACGGCGCCAGCGATTTCCAAGTCATGGCAGGCTTCATAGGTAAAAGCGTTTCCGCCGCCCGCCCGCTTGGCATCCAAGCAGCACTCACCAGCACGGCGCAACCGAGCCACGAGACCAAACGGGGTAATGGGGTAAAATAGCGCAACTCCGCCACGCTGCTTTTTTTTGCCGCCAAGGCAAACCGCGCCGCGTGGTTCCTTATTCGGACCAATTTCAGGCCAGCCCGCACGCTGGGGTTACAGCTCATCGTCGTGCGCACCCGGCAACGCGCTCGCGGCCGGATCGCTCCGCACGCGACCGAGCCAATCCGCGATCAACGGCTCGCGCTCCGTGATCGCCGCCGGCCACGGCGCCGCGACGAGATCGATCACGCGCAACGCCCCGTCCACGCAGCGCACAAAATTGCGCGCGTGCATATCCGCGACCAAAAACGCCCGCGGCGCTCCGCCGGCGCTATTTTCGAGGAAAAACAACCGCGGATGATCTCGGTTCGCCCGCAGGAAACGCGACGGGATCTCGATCAACCCCACGGGCAACACCCGCGACACATCATCGCCTTGCGCGAGCGGTTCGCCAAGCGCCTGCTTCGCTACCAAAATCCCTTCAGGCGTCACCGCCACCACTTCCGTCGCCATCCCGCCAAGCGCGTGCACGAGCAGTAATTTTTCCAACAACCCGCGGTACGTCCCCAGCCCAGCCTCGGCGCGCAACGTCGTCTCCTCGCCGCGCTGAAACCCAAACTCGCTCCCGATCCGACCTTCTTCGCGCGGCAGATAAAATTTATAAACCGAGTTATCCGTCTCCGCCGCAAACGCCCACGCTTCCACGCCGCCGCCGATGCGGCGCAAGTGCGGGTTTGATTCTTCAAGCGGATTCGACGCCTCCAGCTCGGCCGCGGCGCCGGGCGGGTTTTCGCCTTCGACGGGTACGAGCGGCGACGCGGGAAATCCAAAATCTTCGAGGGGCCGCAAGGGCAACAGTCCGCGCAATTCACGGATCGCCGCGCCAAACGTCGCCCACGCGCCGCCGGCGCCTTCGAGCAGACTTACTTCGTCTTCGGCGAGGAGGACGAGATCGCGGTCCGAATCTGCGCGGACACCGCATTCGGTTGCCGCCGCGCCGAGGCGAGCGAGCGCCGCCAGTCTTCGCTCGTGATCGTGTTGAAGGTCGCGTCTTGCTTGGTCGCTCGGGAGGGAGCGGCCTTGGATACGGGTGATTTGGCCGGTGAAGTGGTCTTGCATGGTTCCGCCATGGCCGCACCGTCCGCCGGCCGCCGCGCCTTGGCAACGGGTTTTTGCCGCCACGTTCGGCGAAAATTTGCGAGCGGGCGACGGTGCGGGTTGAAATTTATTTGGCCGCGACGGCAGCGGCGGCGGGCGGGGCTGGGGCGCGCCCGACCAAGACTTTGTCCACGCGGCGTTTGTCCATGTCGACGACTTCGAAGCGCCAGCCGGCCCAATCAAAATAATCCCCCGCGGCCGGAATGCGCGCGAGCTCGGTCACCATGAGGCCGCCCACGGTTTGATAATCCGCGTGGCCTTCGTGCGGCAATGGCGCGTGTAGGCTAAGGAGGGTTTTCAACTCGCCGATGGGCAACGTCGCGTCGATGAGCCACGAGCCATCTTCGCGTTGCTTCGCCTCGGGTTGCGCGCGGTCACCGGGCGTAGGGAGATCGCCCACGATCGCCTCGAGCACGTCGATCAGGGTCACGAGGCCTTGCACGGCGCCAAATTCATCGGTGACCACCGCGATGTGTTTGCCGGTTTGTTTAAAACGCTCGAGTAACTGGATCGCCGAAAACGTCTCTGGCACAAACAGCGGCGGCAGGAGGAGATTTTTTAAGGTCGTCGGCAACCCGATCGCCGAGTGCGCCCAGAGCGCTTTCACCGCGACCATGCCGACGATCGTGTCGCGCTGCGTTTGATACACCGGGAAATAAGAGTGGCCGCTGGTCACGATTTTGCGCCAATTGGATTCCTCGGAGTCGTCGAGATTGAGGAAAACGATCTTCGGCCGCGGCGTCATGAGGCGCGTGATGGACAACTGGTCGAGCGCAAGCACGCCTTCGACCATCTCTTTCTCGGCGCGTTGAAACACGCCCGCGTGCAAGCCCTGTTCCACGAGCGCACGCACTTCGTCTTCGCTGACGTTGTCGGCCGCCGAGCGGGTTTTTAGCCCGATGAGTTTCACGAGAAGCTCGGTGCAAAATTCAAACAACCGCAGCAACGGCGCCGCCAGCCACGCCAGCCCGCGCATCGTACCGGCGAGGAGCGAGGCGACTTTTTCTGGATGCGCGAGCCCCACGCGTTTCGGCACGAGCTCGCCGAAAACCAACATAAACGACGTCAGACCGGTGGTGACGACCACGAGTGCAAGCGGATCGGCGTAAGCCGCCCATTCCGGCCGCAACGCGGCGAACCACTCGCTCACTTCTTTCGCCAGATGCGCCCCGGCGAGCACGCCCGCGAGCATGCCCGACAACGTGAGCCAAAATTCTACGAGCGCCAAAAATCGCGCGGGGTGCTCCGCGAGCGCGAGCGCTTTGCCCGCGCCGACGTCGCCCTGCGCGGCGAGTTTGCGGAGTTTGGTCTTTTTTGCCGATACGACGGCGGTCTCCGTCATCGCGAGCACGCCATTGGCCAGCACGAGTAGACTCAGAATAATAAACTCTAACGGTAAACTTAGCATGCAAGCGGCACCCTAAACGCGCCGCCCGCCGGCGCAACTCCATTGGCGGCACCCGCCAACGCCGGGTTGCTTCCGCGGCGCAGAGCGTGCAATCCCATCAGGCTCCACCCCGTCGTTTTTTCCGTTTTCTCTTCCCCATGAATAAAATCGGTCTGCTCCTCGCCCTCGCGTGCGCCGTCTCCACCGCGCACGCCGAACTCAAACTGCCCGCCATCATCGGCGACCACATGGTCCTCCAACAAAAGCAGGCCAACCCAATCTGGGGCTGGGACACGCCCGGCACCGCCGTCAGTGTGACCTTCGCGGGCAAAACCTACCCCGCCACCGCGGGCGCCGACGGCAAATGGACCGTCAAACTCGACGCCGCGCCCGCCAACGCCACGCCCCAAACCCTCGCCATCGTGGGCACCACGAAGCAGGAACTCACCGATATCCTCATCGGCGAAGTTTGGATGTGCTCCGGCCAATCCAATATGGGCTTCAAGCTCGCCAGCGATTGGAACGGTGACCTCGAAGCCGCCGCCTCCAAATTCCCCCAGCTCCGCCTGATCTCCGTCCCCACCGCCGGTTCCCAGGAATTGAAGACCAATTTTAAAGGCCAATGGCGTACCGCCACGCCGGAAACCGCGATTAAGTTCAGCGCCATCGGTTTTCTCTACGGGCGCTACTTACATGAAATCCTCGGCGTCCCCGTCGGCCTGATCGACAACTCTTGGGGTGGCTCGGCCGCCGAAGCCTGGATCCGCCGCGAGACGATTGAAGCCGATCCGCGCTTCCAAACCCATCTAGGTTTCATGCGCCAACGCGAGGCCGACATCACCTCCGGCAAAGCCAAAACCGAACACGATGCCGCCCTCGCCAAATGGAAAGTCGCCGCCGAAAAAGCCAAAGCCGCGGGCAAAACCGCGCCCGCCGCCCCGCAATCGCCCGAGGCCTGGCTCACCGGCAATTCCCGCCCCGGCAATATCTTCGCCGCCATGGTCCACCCCACGCTCGGCTACGGCTTGAAGGGCGTCATCTGGTATCAAGGCGAGTCCAACGCCTCCCGCGCCTACGATCACGCGAACTTGTTTCCGTTTCTCATCGAGCAATGGCGCAAAGAATGGGGCCAAGGTGATTTCTCGTTCTATTGGGTCCAACTCGCCGACTACATGGCGGAAAAATCCGAGCCCGCCGAAAGCGCCTGGGCCGAACTCCGCGAGACGCAGACCAAGACCCAACGCCTGCCCCGCACCGGCCAAGCCGTCATCATCGATCTCGGCGAAGGCAAAGACATCCACCCCCGCAACAAACACGACGTCGCCGCCCGCCTCGTGCGCTGGGCGCTCGTCAAAGATTACGGGATGAAACTGCCCTACCGCAGCCCCGAATATCAAAGCCACACCGTCGCGGGCGATAAAATCACGGTCACGCTCGACTGTTTCGGCAGCAAACTCCGCGCCTTCGACGTCGCCGAAGCCCGCGGCTTCACCGTCTGCGGCGCCGATAAAGTCTGGCACAACGCCACCGCCAAAATCCTCGCATCGAATCAAGTCGAAGTCACCTGCGCTGCGGTCGCCGCGCCCATCGCGGTGCGCTACGCTTGGGCCGACAACCCCGTCTGTAATCTCTTCTCCGATGACGGCCTACCGGTGACGCCGTTCCGCAGCGACGACTTCGAGATGACCACGAAGCCCAAGCCGCCCGCCCCCAAGGCCTGAACTCATCTTCCCCCTTTAAACCCCCATAAGCCCGACCAAGGTCGGGCTTATTTTTTCAAAATAAAACCCTCGGCTTGGGTTCGTTTCGCTTGGCCATGTTTTACCGATTTTTACTTCTCATTTTCATCTCCAGCTTCGCTCTGCCTAAGGCTTCCGAGGCCGCGCACTCCGGCCCGCCTGCAACCGCCATTCGCATTCTTACCTATAACCTCCACCACGGCGAAGGCGTGGACGGCAAAGTCGACCTCAAGCGCATCGCCCGCGTCATCACGGACGCCCACGCCGATATCGTCGCGCTCCAAGAAGTAGACCAAAAAACCGAACGCACCGGCGGCGTCGATCAGGCCGCCGAACTTGCCCGCCTCACCGGCCTGCACTTCGCCTACGGTAAAGCCATGGACTACCAAGGCGGCGCTTACGGACAAGCCTTGCTCAGCCGCTGGCCGTTGACCGACTTCGTCGTCCATCCGCTCCCCAACCCGACTAAAGTCGAGCCGCGCATCGCGATCTCCGCGCAGGTGCGCCCGCCGGGCCAACCAGGATTTCGCTTCGTCGGCACTCACCTCGACGCAAACCGTGACGACACCGCCCGCTGGCAACAAACTACGCGCCTGATCGAACTCTTTGGCACGGATACGACACCCACCATTTTGGTCGGCGATTTTAATGCCCGCCCAGAGACGCGGGTCCTGCAGGCGCTCACTGCCTATTTTTCCGATGCCTCCGCGTCTAACCCGGCCCCGACGAGTCCTGCGCCTGCGCCCGCCCGTCGGATCGACTACGTCTTGGTGCGTCCCGCGGCGCAGTGGCAGGTGCAAACCTCGACGGTTCTGCCCGAGGCCGTGGCGTCTGACCACCGACCACTTCGCGTAGAATTAAGTTCGGTCTCTGCCCGTTAAACGGAGAAAATCGGCAACACGCGCCGAGCGCCCCATTACCCGCGGTTACTTCACCGCGTTGACCAGCGGCTGCGTCCAAGCCATCTCAAATTCCTCGGCGACGCTGCCGTTAACTTTAGCCTTCGAGGAAATCACTCGCGCGCGCACGTAAATCTCGTCGCCGCGCAACGTGTACGACGCCATCGGGCCTTTCACTTCGGCAAGCACGGCACCCACGTCTTTGCTGTAGCGGTGATGCGGGAGCGTTTTCTTCGCACCGGCGTCACCGTCACGCGGCACGAGCAACTGACGCGTGGGGTCGTAGCCGTGGCGCGTGCCGATGAACTGCGTCACATACGTCACGCCGGGCTCGGGTTGAATCTCCAGCGCGAGCGTCGTGACCGAGCGCGTCACGTCGTGGAGCGTCACGCCGGATGACGCGTAAAAATCGCCGGCTTCCATCGCCAACACGATCGACTCCGGCGTGAGGTGGCGCGCGCGCACCATTACCCAGCCGCGGCCAGAATTACTCTTCCCGAGCATCTGCTCGTGGTAGTGGTGCGAGTCGTCGACGCCGATGCCGTACATCACGCCGAGTTTCAATTCAGCGAGGCGGCGCGTGAGGACGACGTCCCAGATTTCCTCCGTGCTTAAGTGCGCCGCGTCGCCGGCGTTATGCACGCCGGGGTGGCCGTTGTAGACTTCGAAAAATTTCTCGTGGTGCACCTGCATCAACTCTTCCGCCGTCACGCCCCAGACGAAATTCGGGTGGTTGAGGTGAATAAACATCGGCTGACCGGTGGCCTCACGTTGCGCGAGGACGGCGGCGACGGAGCGCTGCATGATTTCGAGGGCGTTGTCGGCGGCGATGGGCGCGATGAGCGTACGCGGGTTCGTAAAATTCATGTGCACCGGGCCCGTTTGCTCGGGCGTGGTCGCGGTCTTGGGGCGCTTCCAACTTGAGGTAACTTCCAGGCTCGGGATCATCAAAAAACGACCGGGCTCCTCAAAGAGTGGGCGGTATTCCGCGAGCGGCTTGAGGCGAACTTCGCGGGCTCCAGTGGCGTTCGTGCGTTGCTCGACCCAGTCAGCGCCGAAGCGCGTGACATAGTTATCCAGCACTGCGCCGCCGCCCCGTTGCTCGAGTTTACCGACGACGACAGCAGGGGGTTTGAGCGCAAACCAGCGCTGGCCTTCGGGCATGATGTTGTGGTCCGACATCGCGAGAAAGTGATAGCCGGCACGCTTGTAGCGGTCGGTGATCATCTCGGGGTAATCGTCACCGTCGCTCCAGAGCGAATGCGTGTGAAGATTGCCCTTAAACCAACGCGGCGCGGAGTCCACGGCGCGAACAGGCGCGGGCGCAAGCGCGAGCGCCAACAGCATTGAACCGAGCGCGCAGACGAGGCGAAGACGAGGCGAGGACGACATGAGGAAACCGAGATTTACGCTTTATTTTTAGAACGAGCCCTTGATGCCGGCCGTCCAGAGCGAGCCGCCGTAATCGTCGCGCTGGCGGAATTTCGCGTAAAGCGGCGTGTTGGGGCCGTAGGTTTTTTGATCTTCGGTGGCGCCGTTGAAATTGCGCAGGGCGATGAAGCCACCCAGTTTTTTGGTGAGAAAATATTCGGCGCTGATGTCGATGTAGAGGCGCTTGGTGCGGTAGTTGTAAGTGCCGGGTTCGATGCTGCGGCCCGTAATGGCGGCGCGGCGTTGGATGCCGCGGTAGTTTTCGTTGATGCGGATATTCCACTTGGGCCGCGTGAGGCTTAGGCCGTAGTTCGCGACGAAGGGATTCATGTCCATGAACTGGTCATAGGATTCTTTCGCGCGCTGCGAACTGGCGTTGAAGAAGAAACGCATGCCGCGGGCCCAGTAAGGCAAGAAGGTGAGCGGCTGTTGGTAATCGAACTCGAAGCCGTGCATGCGCACGTTGTTCGGGTTGTTGTAATTCGTAGCTACGTCGTAGTCGGTGTAGGTGTCGGGATCGAGGGCGTAGGTCGCGAGGAATTCTTCGGTAGGACGCGTGACCGTGGCGATAAAGGCATTTTTGTAATCGCGAATAAAGCCGCCGAAGGAAATTTGGCCGCCTTGGGCGAGGTAGTACTCGAGACGAGCGACGTAGCTCTCAGCCTGCCAGGCCTTGAGGTTGACGTTGCCGAGCGTGATGCGGTTGGAGGCGCTGGGCAGCAGCTCGGTGTTGGGCAACGTGACGCCGCTGACGTAGTTGGTGAATTCGGGCCGGCCGACGGTTTGGTAATAAGCGCCACGGATGATCCAGTTTTCCGTAAGGTTGTAATTGAGATTAAGGCTCGGGAAGAGGCGGAGGAATTCTTTTTTCGCAGTGTAGCCGCGGTCGACGAGGGTGAGCTTGAGCGCGCCGAGGGCGTCGGTGGCACTGCTGATGATGGGGATCGGTGTGCCGGCGGCATTTTTGAGGACGACGCCCGCGGCGTTACGTTGGAAGTTACGCGTGGGGTCGTTGAGCACGCCTTGGGCGTTGATGTTGGTCTGTTCGGCGCGGACGCCGGTGGTGACTTTTAGGCGATTGCTAAAAAACGCGCCATCGGCGCGAAAATAACCCGAGGAAATGATTTCCTCTACGCGGTTGGAGTTGTTGGTCTCGTTGGTGTAGTCGGCGTTGGGGTTGCGGGTCCAATGGTTGGGATTGGCTTGGTAGCCCTGCCAGAGTTTGCCGTTGTCCACATGTTGTTGCTTGGGGAGACCGAAGTCGGGGACGCGCGTCGAGTAGACGTTATCGAAAAACGGCATGGGGCTGTCGTCGTTGATCAAGCCGGCTTGCGTGGTGGGCGTGGTGCTAGCGCGGCCATCAGCGCCGACGTAATTATAAAGTTCGCCCGAAGTGCCACGGCGGTCGCGGAGGACGGTACGGACATCGAAGCCGCTTTTGAGCGAGACGGGGATACCGCGGACCACGAAATCGCGGCGGGCGTTGCCGTAGGCTTGGCGGCGAGTCTCGTAGGCTTTTTGGCGAACACTGTTAGCGGAAACGATGGAGTAGCTGCTAAGATCGGAGGGATCGACGCGTTTGCCGGAGGGATCGGTGATCGTGATCGTGCTCGGGCGGAGATAGAAAATATCGTCGAAGCGGATCGTCACGTTGGTGCGGCGACCGATGAAGCTGTTGAAAGCGCCGTCGTCGATGTCTTGGTAGTGAATGCGTGAGGTGGAGTATGAGACGCCAGATTCTAATTTCCAAAGCGGCCCGTCGTGGCGCCAGGTAAGCGTGGGCATGATCGTGCGGCCGGGACGGATACGGCCGTTGTTCACGAGCTCGATTTGGCCAGCGTTGATGGCGGTGCCGGTGGTGGGGAAGACGCTCGCGACACCGTTGGTGAACGTCGGACCCCAATCGCCGGGAGCGACGCGATTGATGATGATATTTTGCGTGCGCGTCGCGAAATGTTCGCGGAGGTAGGCGTAGGAAAAACCAAATGAGAGCCGATCACGCGGGGCGAAGCGCCAATCGATCGTGGTAGCGATGGAGTAGCGTGTGGTGTCTTTGCCGGAGTCGCGCCAGGAGTAATTCGTGAGATAGGGCTTATCGGGCGTAGTGTCGGGGAGGCCGGTGTTGAGATTGGCCGCGACGTTGGTGACAGCGGCGGCACCGCGCCACTGCGTGGCTTGATTGCTCTGCGGGGTGTACTGCATCGAGTAGCCGGCGGAGAACGTGAAACCGAAGTTTTTATTCACCGGCACAATCGCCGAGATGTCGAAGCCGGGGTGAATTTTGTAGGTTTTCTCACCCCAACCTGGGCCGGGGGTCTCGCGCAAGAAGGCGCGCTCGGCGTCCTTCATGAGGAAAGAAACGCTGTAGTTGAAAGACGGTTTGTTGCGCTCGAAAGCGCTGCGCGGGACGAAATTCACGGAGCCGGCGAGGGCGGAGCCGGGTTGTTCGGGCGTGGGCGAACGGTTCACTTCGACGCGCGAGATGCTGTTGATGGAAACTTGGTCGAGCTCGACCGCGCGCGTGGTGCCGGCGCCCGCAGCGCTCGCCATATCGAAACCGCCGACAGAGATTGGGACGTTGCCCGCTGGCACGCCGCTGATGGAAAAACGGCGGGCATCACCACCCGTGTAATCACTCGTGATACCCGGAAGAAACTTCATGAACTCACCCACGCTGCCATCGGCGATCGTGCCGAACGCATCCGCGGAGACGACGTTGGTGATATTTTTCGCGAAACGCTGTTCGTTGATCGCGATGGAGGACGCGTCCATTTCGCGCGAAGTATCAACGGTAAACGCCGCGAGTTTGATTGTGTCGTCGCCACCGGATTTTTCTTTGGCGGACGCCAGCTCGCCGGCGAACGTGATGTCGCGCTGCACGGTCTCGCCCGCCGCGAGCACCACAGCCTCGGTGAGCGTGCCGCGGCCCGTGTAGAAGATTTTCAAGGTCACCTTGCCCGCTGGCAGACCAGCGAGGCGGTATTGGCCGGTCGCATCGGTGAAGGTTTCTTGTTGGGAGCCCTCGACGGTGACGCGCGCCATTTCGAGATACTGAGCGCGGCGCGTGTCGAAGACGCGGCCTTCGATGCTGCCGGTGGGCGCGCTTTGCGCGGAGGCAGAGGCGACCAGCACGAGCGCTAGCCACGCGCCTAGCCATAAACGAGCGGCGGATATAAACGAGGGGGTAGTTTTCATAGGACGTCAGGTAAGGTTAAATCACCTTGGAAAATCAGGCCCGCGCAGCTCAGGGGGGTAAAGCTAGGCGGGGTTACAATTACGGAGCAAAACGAGGCAACGGACGAAACAGAGCTGTCGCCATTCTCGCGTTACAGGCGAGGCAATTTTTCTACGCGCAAATGCGCCACGCGACAGCTTGTCATCCGTCGCCCCGCGGCTCACGTTCGGCCAGCTTCATCCCACTCGCCCGCTTCGTTTTTACCCATGCTCCGTCGCACGTTTTTAAAAACCACTGCTGCCGCCACCGCGGCCACGGCCTTCTCGCGTTCCGCTTTGCTCGCCGCCACCGCCGCGCCCGCGCCTAAGATCGCCCTAGGACTGGATAATTTTTCCGTGCGCGCCCTCGGCTGGAAAGCACCCGAGCTCATCACCTACGCCGCGGCGCTGCGCTGCGATACGCTGTTTATTTCCGATCTTGATGCCTACGCGAGTTTCGAGGCCACGGCACTCCGCGCCGTGCGCCGGCAGGCCGATGCCGCCGGCCTCACGCTCTACGTGGGCGGTTGGAGCATTTGCCCCACCTCGAAAGCGTTTAAGAAAAATTGGGGCACCGCCGAGGAGCTCCTGCGTCTCGGCATCCGCGTCGCGCAAGAACTCGGCTCGCCTGTCTTTCGCGCGGTCCTCGGCACCATGGAGGATCGCAAGACCGAGGGCGGCATCCAGGCGCGCATCGCCGATACGATCGCCGTGATCAACGCTTGCCGCCACGACGCCGAAAAAGCCGGCGTCAAAATCGCCATCGAGAACCACGCCGGCGATATGCACTCGTGGGAACTCCGCCAACTCATCGAGACCGCCGGCCGGGATCTTGTCGGCGCCAACCTCGATTCCGGCAACGCCGCCTGGACGCTCGAAGATCCGATGGATGTCCTCGAGACGCTCGGCCCCGTGACGATCTGTTCCTCACTGCGCGACCAACAAATCTGGAGCACCCCCGAAGGCGCCGCCGTACAATGGACCTCCGTCGGCGAAGGCCTCATCGATTGGAAAGCGTACGCGGCGCGTTGGGCCCAGCTGTGTCCGCAGGTGCCGATCATGATCGAAACGATTTCCGGTTCGCAGCGCGCGTTTCCCTTCAAACAACCTGATTTTTGGAAACACTACGACCGCCGCCCCGAGAAGCTAGCGAAGTTCGAAGCACTCGCTGCGCGCGGCCATGCGCTCGCGCCGTTTAAAGCACCGGCCGGCCCCGAGGGCAAAAAAGTCACCCAAGATTTCCAAAAAGCTGAAATTGAAAAATCCCTCGCTTACCTCCGGCGCGAGATCGGTCTCGGCCGCCGCACCTAATCGTTAACGTCGTTACAACCAACCACCCCACGCCATGAATCGCCGCACGTTTCTCCAAAATTCCGCCACTGCTGCCGCTCTCGCGGCGATCCCGTTTTCCCTGCGTGCGCAGCCGAAATCCGGCGGCCCGCGTTTTCGACTGGTGCTCATCGGCTGCGGTTGGTGGGGTAACAACATCTTGCGCGAGGCGCTCGCCAGCGGCGCGTGCGAACTAGTCGGGTTGTGCGACGTGGATTCGCGGCAGTTTGAACTGACGTTGAAAAACGGCGCCGCGGGCTCGGGCAGCACGCCGAAGTTGTTTAAAGATTACCGCGAGTGTCTCGCCGCGACGAAGCCCGACATCGCCATCATCGGCACCCCCGACCACTGGCACGCGCTGCCCATGATCGCCGCCGTGAAAGCCGGCGCGCATGTCTACGTCGAAAAACCCATCGGCCACACCGTCCTGGAAGGCCGCGCGATGGTAAACGCCGCGCGCGCCACCGGCCGCGTCGTCCAAGTCGGCACGCATCGCCGCATTTCCCCGCACAACATCAGCGGGCGCGACTTCATCCGCTCCGGCAAACTCGGCGAGATCGGCATGGTGCGTTGCTTCGTCAACTACGGCGGCAGCGGCCCGGAAAAACCGTTGCCCACCGTCGCGGTGCCGCCGGAACTCGATTGGGATATGTGGTGCGGACCGGCCCCGCTCCGGCCGTTCAACGGCGGCGATCCACGCGATACCACCAAGGGTGCCGGCAACCGCGGCATCCACCCGCGCGGTTTCCGCAACTACCTCGACTACGCCAACGGCACCCTCGGCGATTGGGGCATCCACTGGCTCGACCAAGTCCTCTGGGTCACCGGCGAAAAATACCCGAAACGCATCTTCTCCAGCGGCGGCCGCCCCATCGCCGGCGCTCCGATCCTCAACGCTCAGGAGCAAACCACCGACGCCCCCGACCACCAACTCGCCACCTACGGTTTCGAAAAATTTAACGTGCAGTGGGAACACCGACGCTTCGGCGCCAACAACACCGACAAAGGCGAAAACGTCGGCTGCTATTTCTACGGCACGAAGGGAATTTTTCACATGGGCTGGCAGCAGGGTTGGACGTTTTACCCCACCGACAGCAAAGCGCCGCCGATCGCCGAGCGCGCGCAACTTCGCCAGCCCGACTCGCAAAATATCCAGGAGCTCTGGGCGGATTTCCTGCGCGCCATCCGCACCGGCACGCGCCCCGTAGCCGACATCGAGGATGTTCACCTCTCCACCAATCTAGCGCTCCTCGGCATGGTCTCGTTGAAACTCGGCCGCAGTCTCGACTGGGATGGCGTCAGCGAACGTTGCCTCAACGACGAAGCCGCCAACCAACTCCTCCGCCGCGACTACCGCAAAGGCTACACCTACCCAACCGCCTGATTCCCGCCTCCGATTTTCCCTGCCCAAGCCCCTCCCGCTCGCCCATGTCCCCACTCAGCCGCCGCACCTTCCTTCGCCACTCCGCCGTCGCCGCCACCGCCGGCCTCACTGCCGTCAACCTGCGTCCTTCCGTCTGGGCCGCACCCGTCGGCGCCAACGGCGCGATCCGGCTCGGCCTCATCGGCTGCGGGGCCAAAGGCACCGCCCACGTCCAACAAATCCTCAAGCGCAGCGATGCCCGCGTCGTCGCCCTTTGTGACGTCGACCCCGCCCAGCTGGCCAAGGTCGCCGCGCTCCTCGCTGGCACCGGCCCTGCCCCTTTCACCACGCCCGATGCGCGCACGCTCCTTGCCCGCGCCGACGTCGACGCCGTTCTCATCGTCACGCCCAACCACTGGCACGCGCTGCTCACCATCTGGGCCTGTCAGGCCGGCAAAGACGTCTACGTTGAAAAGCCGATGAGCCACACCGTCTGGGAGGGCCGCCAGATGGTCGCCGCCGCCGCGAAATACAACCGCATCGTCCAGGTCGGCACCCAGTATCGCTCCGAGTCCGGCCTCGCCGCCGGCATCGAGTTCCTCCACTCGGGCGGTCTCGGCAAACTCCAGCACGTCCACGCCGTTTACTACGGCAAACGCGATGCCGTCGCCCGCCGCGCCCCGTGGTATCCCACCGCGCTCGACTACGACACCTGGTGCGGCCCCGCGCCCGTCACCGCGCTCAACCGCGAGGGCCTCCACTACGATTGGCACTGGTCTTGGGCCACCGGTAACGGCGACCTCGGCAACAACGGCGTCCACCTCCTCGACGTCGCCCGCCGCATGGTCCGCGCCGACGGCCCACCTCGCCGCGTCCTCGGCCTTGGCGGCCGCTACGTCCACGACGATGCCGCCGAGACGCCCAACACCCAGCTCGCCGTTTACGATTACCCCGTCGCGCCCGTCATCTTCGAACAACGCGGCCTCCCTGCGAAGCCCGGCGTCAACTTCATGGACCAAGCCGGCGGCCTCCGCGTCGGCCTCATCGCGCATTGCGAAGGCGGCACCCTCGCCGGCCTCATCGGCTGCACCGCCAAAGATCCGCAGGGCAAGCTCATCAAAAACTTCCCCGGCGACGGTGGCGTGGTGGCCCACATGACCAACTTTTTCGACGCCATCCGCAGCCGCCGCTCCGCCGATCTCGCTGCGTCCGCCGCCACCGGCCACGCCTCCGCCGGCATCTGCCACTACGGTAATATTTCCCTCCGCGTCGGCTCGCCCGCCGCGCCCGCCGCCGTCGCCACTGCGCTCGCCTCGTTCCCCGCTGCCGCTGCCGCCGCGCAGTCCCTGCAGACCCATCTCGGCGTGCATGGCGTCGACCTCGCCACCCAACCCATGGCCCTCGGCCCATGGCTGGAAATCGAGGCCACCGGCGACACCATCACCGCCGCCGGCAGCCCCGCCGCCCTCGTCCGCGCCCGCCAACTCCTCCGCGAACCCCAACGCCTCACTTACGCGATCCCCGACACCGTCTGATCCCGCCCCGCCCCCGCGCGCGGACGGTGATCGAAGCGTGGCAGCCTGCGGGGTCGCCATCACGACCGCCTGCGCGATTGCAAAACGACTGAGAGCGTTCTTGCTCGTCTCGCCGTAGTTTTCTGCTGTCGGCCCAAACCACCTTACCCCTGAGTGGTTTTGGCCCTTACTCCCCTAATTCTCCCAAAATTATGCCGCGTTTATCCTTCCGCTGCGCGTTCACCGCGTTCCTGTGCCTCGTTTCGAATTGCTTGCTCTCGGCCCAAACGGCCAGCGCCGCCGGCGGCCTCTCGGGCCGCGTCCTGAACCCCGCCACCGGCGAATATGTGCGCAACGCCCAGATCCGCCTCGTCGAGACCGGTGCTACCACGGTCTCCGAAGCCGAGGGCTTGTTCTCGTTCAGCGCCCTGCCCGCCGGCCGCCTCACCTTGGTCGTAACTTACACCGGCTACCGCACGGTCACCGCCCCGGTCGAAATCGCCCCCGGTGCCACCACCACCAAAAACATCGAGCTCATCAGCGCCCTCCAAGACGCGACCACCGCGGCCGACGGCACCGTCAAGCTCGCCGCGTTCACCGTCGCCTCCGAACGCGAGGGCAGCGCCAAAGCCATCATGGACCAGCGCAATTCCATGAACATCACCAACACGGTCGCCTCTGACGCGTTTGGCGACAACGCCGAGGGCAACGTCGGCGAATTCCTCAAGCATCTGCCCGGCGTCGAGCTCGACCTTTTCTACGGCGAGGTTCGCACCGTGCGCCTCGGCGGCCTCGGCTCCGAATACACCTCCGTCACCATGGACGGCATCGCCCTCGCCAGCACCGACGCCAACAACTCCGGCTCCGGCGCCGCCCGTTCCTTCACCATGGAGATGGCCTCCCTCAACTCCATGGAGTCGATCGAGGTCAACAAGACCGTCAGCGCCGATGTCGATGCCAACGCCCCCGCCGGCACCATCAACCTCCGCACCAAACGCGCCTTCGACCGCGTCGGCCGCCGCGTCTCGTGGCAGGCCAACGTCGAGGCGCACTCTGAAGCCATGAAAACCGGTCGCTCCCTCGGGCCCGACGAAGACCGCGCGAACTACAAAATCCGCCCCGGCGGCATCTTCGAATACTCCGATCGTTTCCTCGATAAAAAACTCGGCGTCGTGCTCAACATCAGCGAGTCCAACGTCTACCAAGA
>CAMDRP010000055.1 GCA_945906965.1 Opitutus sp. GAS368
GTGGTGAAGAATCTCTATGAGCCGCTTTTCCCCGGTAAATCTCAGGCGCACTACATGGTGGTCGCCCGCCTCACGGTGCCCGTGGTGCTTGCACTCGGCGTTGGCGTCGGCCTCTACCTCAACAGTGTCGTCGCGCTGCTTAAATTTGCGATCGTGCTGCTCGTGATCTGGGGCGTGCCGATCACGCTGATCTTCCTTTGGAGACGTGTGACCGAAATCGCCGTCCGTATCCAGGTACTCGCTACGCTCGTGCTAGTTGCCGTGATCCCGTGGACGGTGCCCAATATCGCTTCGCTCGCGCAATCCCCTGAACTCACCGGCATGACGCGCGAACGGGTCATCGTAGTGGCCGCGAAGGCGACCGCCGCTGATGTCGCCGCCGGCCGCGCCCAAGTCGTGGGCGAATCTGTCCAGCGCACGCAGCGTACGGAACCGGTCTCGGTCTTTTTCGAAGAAGGCGTGGTGCTCACCAATCCCAAAGACCCGACCTCGCCCAAGACCGGCAAGGGTCTCTTTCGCACCGAGGTCTATCTCGTTTCCCTCTTTGGCGTCGATGTGCAGGGCTTTAACGGGGCGCAGCTCATGACCACGCGCTACGTGGTCGACGCGTTGTTGCCGATCTTGCTTTTAATTGTGATCAGCCTGCTGACGCAACCGACCGAGCGCACGCGCGTCGAACGCTTCTATGTGCGGCTGCAAACTCCGGTCGGGCCCACGCTGGAGGATGACGCGAAGGCCGTGCAGGCCAGCTACGAGAATCCGACGCGCTACGATCACTTGAAGCTGTTTCCCAAGACGAACTGGGAGCTCACGAAGTGGAACCGGCAGGACACCCTCGGTTTTCTGAGCTGCTGTGGACTCGTGATCGTGGTCCTCGCGTTCTTCAAATTTGTGCTCGTTGCCGGTAGCTAACTTCACGCCATGCCCACCCCACGCCGTTCCTTCCTCAAAACCCTCGCCGCTGCGGGCGCCTTCGCCGCCCTGCCTCGTTCCCGTGCGGCCGATATCGCGCCGTTTCCCACGGCCTCGACCCTCGTGCGCTCGGCCCGGATCTCCGCCCTTGTCAGTGGGGGCACCATCACCAAAGACGGCAAACTCCTGCCCGGGGTGAGCGCCGCCCACAAGCTGCACTACGGCACGCGAAAAAACGTGCTGTTGATTTTGCACGCCTCGATTCCCGCCGACCGCGATAACGCGGAAAAAAAACTCCAGCCGCTTTTGGCGGCCGATGGCTATGCTTCGGAGTCCCTGCATCATTATTCCGGCAAGGCCGCGTGGAAAAAAATCGAAGAGGCTGATGCGTTCATGGTCGGCGGCGGCGATACATTTCTGCTCCTGCGTGAGCTCTACGAAACCGGCCAACTCGCGCTCTTGCGCGAACGCGTCCTCGCCGGCGCCGTGTTCAACGGCTCCAGCGCAGGCTGCAACATCGCCGGACTCAACATCGGCTGCACCAATGATTTTCCGGTCGTCGATGTGCCGAGCCGCGCCGCACTGGGATTTTTCCCCTGCGTGTTCAATCCCCACCATCCGAAAGTCGGCGAGGCCGAGTATGCGGCGCGCACCTCGAAGATTCGGGGTTATCGCCGGATCAATCCGCAAGAAATGGTGCTCGGGATTGGCAACGGTGCCGTCGCCCGCATCCACGCCGGTAAAGTCACCGTCGAAGCCGGCCCGATTTTTCTCTACTCCGGAGAAACCATGCGCGAACTGCCGCTCGGGGTCATTCCCGAGCTCACGCAGCTCGTGAGCTGAATTTTACCGTATTCCGCTGTTCTGCCTCGTGACGGTGGTGTCGCGCGGCGGACTCAGGTTCGCTCGGGCTTGTAACACTAAATTCGCGTCCTCTCCTCGCCTTTGGGGACTTCTTCGTTTCGCTTAGCGCGAGATGGTTCCTGTTCACTCTCAATCTCCGGTCCTGGCGGTCGCTGGCGTGATCAAAAATTACGGGGCGCGGCGCGTGCTCGACGATGTTTCGTTCACGCTCGGTGCGGGTGAACGCGTCGCGCTCACCGGACCCTCCGGCAGCGGCAAGACCACATTGCTCAATTGTCTCGGTGGCGTGGACCGGCCCGACGCCGGAACCATTACGGTTCGTGGCGCGCCCGTGCACGCCCTTGACTCTCTGGCGCTGGCGCGGCTGCGGCGCGTAGAAATTGGCACGATTTTCCAGTTTTTTCATCTCCTGCCCACGCTCACCGCCGCCGAAAACATCGAGCTTCCGCTGCAACTCATCGCGGTGCCTGCGGCTGAACGTGGCGCGCGTGTTGCGGCCGCTCTCGATCGCGTAGGTCTTTCGTCTCGGGCGGCGGCGTTGCCCGGGCAGCTCTCGGGCGGCGAGCAACAGCGCGTGGCGATCGCGCGAGCGCTCGTGCATCGGCCGGGGTTGATCTTGGCGGATGAGCCGACGGGTAATTTGGATTCGGCCAACGGCGCCAATATCCTCGCCCTTCTCCGTGAACTCAGTGACGAGATGGGCATCGCGCTCGTGTTGGTCACGCATAGCGAAGAAGCCGCGGCCATTTGCCATCGCCGCATTAATCTGCGCGATGGTCGCATGGTCATGCAGGGATGAATGGCTCGGTGATTAGTCTGCTGTTGCGGCGTTTTTCGTGGCGGCATGCACGGCTGGCGCCGCGGGCGACCGCGCTGCTGGTCGGCATTCTCGCGCTCGGGGTGGCGGTGTTTGTATCGATTCGACTGGCCAACCGGGCAGCGGTTTCGAGTTTCACGCATTTCACAGATACTCTCACCGGGCAGAGCGACCTGATCGTGCAGGCGCCGGCGGGGACCTTGCCGGAGAGCGTGTTGCCGGAGTTGCGGGCGGCGCTCGGCGTGCGGCCGGTGCATATCGTTCCGGTCGTGGAGGCCACGGCGGCCGAGGCGCTCGCGGCGGGTGAGGCGGCGGGATTTGGACGCAAGACCTACACGCTGCTCGGTGTCGATCTGCTGGCGCTCGCCAATTTGGCGAGCCAGAGTAACGTGGAGCGCAGTTACTTTGACCAAGGGCAGGCGCAGAAGGTCGGTGGACGGGGCGCGCGGGACAATGAGGTCGGCGTGGGAGATTTTTGGCGGGCCTTTGCGGCGGGTCCGCAGGTGTGGGTGAGCGCGGCGTTGGCGTCGACACCGCCGAAGATTCTCGCCCTCGTATTCGACGAACGCGTGCGGACGCTACCGGTGGTGGGCGTGATTCCCACGGCGAAGGATGCGCCGCGCGTGCCGGCAAACTTGCTCGTACTCGATTTGCCTCACCTGCAGCAGATCACCGGGAAAGTCGGGCGCTTGGATCGGGTGGAATTTCTGGTCGAACCGGGGCCACGGGCGTCGGAGCGACGGGCGGAATTGCAGACCTTGCTTGAAAAACTCGGCGGTGAGCGCTGGATCGTGACGACGCCCGGAACGCGGCGGGAATCGGCGGAGACAATGACACGGGCGTTTCGTTTGAATCTCACGATTCTCTCGCTAATCGCGCTGCTCGTGGGGCTGTATCTCATTTTTCAAGCGCTCGACGGCGCGGTGGTGCGGCGGCGCACGGAGATCGCAATCTTGCGTTCGCTCGGGGTCGAGGAGCGGGTGATCCAGCTCGCGTGGCTGACCGAGGCGGCGGTGCTCGGATTGCTCGGTGGCGCGCTCGGCTTGGTGCTTGGCTGGGCGGGCGCGCAGTTTGCCGTGCGCGCGGTGGGGCAAACGGTGAACGCGCTCTATTACGCGACGACGGTCGAAGCGGCGTCGCTGGCGCCGGGAGAGTTGGTGCTCGGGCTGGGCTTGGGACTCGGCGCGAGTTTGGTGGCGGGCTGGTGGCCGGCGCGGCTGGCGGCGAGCACACCACCGGCGCAGGTGTTGCCGCGCGGGGCGCCCCCGGCGGCGGGCGGGCGGTGGCAACGGAGCTTTGCGCTGGGCGCGGGTTGTGTGGGGTTGGGGGTCGTGCTGGCGCAACTTTCGCCGCTGCGGCTCGACGGCGGCGGGCGGTTTCCGCTGGCGGGTTATGCGGCGGCGTTTTTCTGGATTTTTGGCGGTGGGCTCATGGCGGGTTGGCTGTTGCCGCTCGTGGCGCGCGGGGCGCGGATCTGGGGTGTGGCCTGGGCGCCGGCGCGGATCGCGTTGAGCCACCTGCGGCGGCCGTCGGGGCGGCACCGGTTGTCGGTGGCGGCGTTGCACTGCGCGGTGGGGATGGCGGCGGGGATGGCGATCCTCGTGGCGAGTTTTGAGCTGACGGTGCGCTCATGGATTGTGCGCTCGTTGCAGGCCGATCTCTACGTCGCGAGTGCGGGCGCACAAAACGCGTCGATGGATAATTTTATCTCGGCGGAAGCGGCGGACCGGCTGGCGAGTCACCCGGCGGTGGCGGATGCTGCGCGGTTCACGGCTTATCCGCTGGAACTCGGCGGCATCCCGACGCTGCTCTCGGGCACGGATCTCGGACTGATGCACGTGCGGAGCGATTTACCCTGGGTGAGGCCACCGCGCGATCCGGCGATTTGGCAGACGGAGCGCAACGCGCGACTCGCGCTGGTGAGTGAGGCATTCGTCGAGCGTTTTGGGAAAAAGCCGGGCGATACGTTGCGTCTGCCGACGCCGGGCGGTGTGCAAGCGGTGGTGATCGCAGGCGTCTTCGCCGATTACGGTAACGAGCGTGGGTCGATCCTTGTGGATCGGACGCATCTCAAGGCGTGGTTTGCCGATGCGCGCGTGACGAACGTGAGCTTGTGGCTCAAGCCCGAGGTGGATGCCGATACCGTGCGCGCGGAGTTGTTACGGGAGTTTCCGGGCTTGGCGGTGTTCACCAACGTGAAGCTGCGCGCGGAAGTGCTCCGGATTTTCCGGCAGACTTTCGCGATCACTTATGCGCTGGAGGTGATCGCGGTGCTCGTGGCGGTGATTGGCCTCGCGCTGACCTTGACGAGCGTGTTGCTCGACCGACGGGAGGAGCTGACGACGTTGCGCGCGTTAGGGTTCACGCGGCGGGAGTTAGCGGGCGCAGCAGCGCTGGAGGGCGGCGTGGTCGCGGCGGCGGCGGTCGTCGGCGGGCTCGTGCTCAGCGTGGCGCTCGGGTGGCTCTTAATTTACGTGATCAACAAACAGTCGTTTGGTTGGACGCTGGAGTTTTCCGTGCCGTGGGGGCAGCTCGTGGCTTTGACCGTCGCGGTCGTCGGCACCGGGGTAGCGGTGAGCTATTTGGTCGGGCGGTGGGGCGCGGATCTGCCGGCGGATCGGGAGGAATGATGATGAAAAAACTATTCGAAGTAATGCGGGTTTATGGGCTGGTCGTGGGCGCGGCGGCTTCGCTCTGGGCGCAGGCGCCGTTGATTACGGCGGAGGGATTTGCGGTGCCGCAGGCCGGCAAGACGTTTTCATTTCCGCGCGATCATGGGGCGCATCCGGATTTCAAACTCGAATGGTGGTATGTCACGGGCCACCTTTTTAAGGAAGGCGCGGAAGGTGCGGGCGGGCGCCGGTTGGGATTTCAGGCGACATTTTTCCGCCAAGCGGCACCGGACAAATCGGTGCAGCTCCACCTCGCCCACATGGCGATCATCGACGTGGCGACAGGTAGATTTCTGCATCAAGAACGACTTAATCGCGCCGGCTGGGACGCTGGCTCGGCGGAGGAGACGCTCGAGGTGCGGCAGGGAAATTGGTCGCTGCGGCTGAGCGATCCCGCGGCTGCAGCGGGTGCGGAGCGGATGGAGTTGCGCGGCGGCGTGCAGGCGGAAGCGGCGTTGGCGCTCACCCTCACGCCGGTGAAGCCGTTGGTGGTTTTTGGCGAGAACAGCATATCGCGCAAGGGCGCGGCGCCGACGGCGGCGAGTTATTACCTGACGTTTTCACGGCTGCGCGCAGAGGGTGATGTGACGCTCGGCGCGGAGAAATTTTCGGTGCGCGGCGAGGCATGGATGGATCACGAGATCAGCAGCAGCCAGCTCGACACGAATCAGGTCGGGTGGGACTGGGTGAGCGTGCAGTTTACGGATCAGCGCGAGTTGATGATGTATCGGTTGCGGACGCGGGACGGCGGCGCTGACCCGGCTTCGTCGCTCACTTGGGTCGATGCGGCAGGCAAGCCGTTGCAGCAGAAATTTTCGTGGGAGGTACTCGAGACGTGGAAGAGTCCGGCGACCGGGGCGGTGTATCCCTCGCGGGTGGCGGTTTCAACGACGGATCCGGCGACGGGTGCGGCGGTGCGCTATACGCTGGAGCCGCTCGCGCGGGATCAGGAACTCCCGGGGCGGTTGGGTGGCATCGCGTATTGGGAAGGTGCGTGTCGTGTGCGCGATGCGGCGGGCAAGGAAGTGGGCTCCGCCTACATGGAACTCACCGGTTACGCCGCGGAGTTGAAATTGTAGCGCTCCCCAGGACTTTTGGAGAGATGGTCGCAAAGAGCCACTGAAACTTCAGCAGTTGCGGCCAAACGTCGAGGCGCCTCTAGGCGCGCGGTAGAGGTAGACGGAGCGAGAGACGATCGTGCGCCTCATTGCCGCCATCACGCCGGCAGGGGGCAGATAAGTTGGTGATTCGGGACGGTTTTTAGCCGGCGGTCGATGACGACGTTGTAGGCTCCTTACAAATTCCTTTGGTCGCGTCGCGTAGGGTCTCGACAAAAGCCTGGGGATCATCGGGCGAGATGACGATCTTGCGGGTGCCGAATTCGAGCACCACGGAGTTTTCCGGATCCGTCACATAGGCCCGAAAGTCGCCCACCACTTCGTTGCGATAGCGCCCGAGAAAGCAGAAACACCCGCCGTTTCCGAACAAACGGATCGCGCCCATCATGGCGTTGGGGTTGACGTTAAACGCTGACAGCTGCGCGAGTTCAAACTTTGTGGCCCAACCCAGGCGATGAACGAGCAGTTGCCCGTTTCTTACGCTGAATCCGTTAACCGAGAAAAAGAGACTCAATAAAAACGCTCCCCAGAGACCCCAATGCAACCAGTGAAAGCTCTCGCGGGAAATGATGAACGGCAGGGCTAGCATTACGACCGCCGTCAGAGCCGTGATTACCTTTACGGTCAGAGACCAAGGTGCTCGAAAGTGAATTCGTGGTGCTGCCGTCCCTAAGCTGTCCGCCGGCAAACCAAAGGCCTCGGCGATGAGCCGCAAAGTTTCCGCCGAACTTTCGCCGTTGGATTCGATGCGTTGCACGGTGCGCGTGCTAAGTTTGGCCCGCTCTGCCAGCTGCTCCTGGGTCCATGAACGCTTCTGGCGCTCAAGTCTGATACGGGATGAGTGATTTATGATGGTTTCGATTTTCATAGCGCCACTATCCTAGCTGGCAACGCCTTGGACTACCACGTCACTAACCCGCCACGTGCGCGACAGTTGGCCGACAAGACCGCGAAAGACGCCGGCTCGGGCTCTTGCCCGGGCAAACTACCTCAATGCTACGAGCCGCCTTGTTACTCCGGCAGCGGTTTGCCCTTGGTCTCAGGGGCGAGCCAGATCAGGCCTAAGCCGAAGACGTAAACGAGGGTGATGATCGCGCCGGCTTTGGCGTAACTGCCGTCGAAGCTCTGCATGAGCGCGCCCATTTGGAGCGCGCCGACGGCGGCGAGGATGCGACCGGAGTTGAAGGCGAGGCCTTGGCCCGTGGCGCGAACGCGGGTCGGGAAGAGCTCGGGCAGATAGAGCGGGAGCCAACCGTAGAAGGCGGCGGTGAGCGCGCCGACGATAAAGGTGAGGATCAGGAAGACAGGGCCGTAAGTATCGACGCCGCGGAAGAGCACGGCGCAGGCGATGAGCGAACCTAAACAGAGAAGGAAGTAGGCCATACGGCGCGTGATGAAGCGACCCACGTAGGCGCCGAGGAGACAGCCGATGACCGCGCCAATGCCGGAGGACATACCAGTCCAGCCCTTGGCGGTGGGGTCGGCGGCGCCGGCCATCTTGTCGGCCCAGAGCGGCAGCCATTGTACAGAGCCCCACGTGCCGATGAGGGCGACCGAGGAGAGCGCCGTGGCGATGAGCGTGGTCTTCCAAAGTTTGGGGCCGAAGATTTCTTTGAGCGGCTCGACCTTGGTGGTGCTGGATTGCACGGAGGCTTGCCATTTTTCGGACTCGGGGACGAAGAGGCGGACGACGAAGGTGAGCAGTGCGGGCGCGGCGCCGATGAGGGCGACCCAGCGCCAGGAATCGATAGTGACCTTGAAGAAGATGGCGAAGATGGCGATGACGGCGAAGCCGACGTTGGCGGCGGCGCCGATGACGCCGGCCATGAGCGGACGGTGTTTCTCGGGCCAGACCTCCATGACGAGGGCGATGCCGAGGGACCATTCGCCGCCCATACCGAGCGCGGCGACGAAGCGGGCGGCGCAGAGGTGCCACGGTTCTTGCGCAAAGTAGATCAGGCCGGTAAAGACGGAGTAGACAAGAATGCTCGCGGCCATGGCGCGGACGCGGCCGATCCTGTCGCCGAGCCAGCCGAAGACCACACCGCCGCCGGCCGCACCGAGAAGAAACGCCGCGGTGGCGTAGCCCATCCATTGGGCGACGAAGGCGTCATTCAACGTTAGCCCTTGGGCCTGTTGCATCTGAAGCAAAGCGGGTCGCGCGATCAGGGGAAATAGCCCCATTTCCATGCCATCAAACATCCAGCCCAAAAAAGCGGCGGCGAGGACGGCGAAGAGACGTTTCTTGTCGGGAGGGTTTGAGGTTACGGGGGTCATAGGGGTTGGCACACGGAAAATGAGGGTCGGGGTGATGGGTGGCTAACACTTGGTAGATTAATGGCATCGAGGTCAATGCGCTGGAAGGTTTCAAAATTAAGCCGATCTAGACCCCTATTTTACCCCACAAGGGCACATTTAGTTTCTCGACCTCTCTCGATTGAGATATTCATCGTAAGTGTTGTATTTCCTCGGTTTACCCAAAAAAACCGGAGGTGACGTCCTGCCCCTATGACCCCATTTTCCAATCTGCCTTTTTTCCGCCTGAGGTGTGCGTACCTTGGAGTTCATCTTGCCCTTCTTTTTGAAGTGGTCTGCGGTTCGGGCGCGGCGGTGGAAATAAAAACGAAATCTGGTCCACCCTCCACTCAGCTCGCCCCTTGGGTGGAAACGAATTTCCCTTTCTTTTCTTCGGTGCTCGATGCCCGAAAAGCCGGAGTCTCATTCCCGACCGATAATCTCACGCCCCGCGGTATCGTGCTCAATCTCGGGCAAGATTGTTGGGCGTGTTTCGATCCCGATTTGTTGCGCGTGGCTGCGGTCTGGCGCGGAGCGGGCGTCACCGACAAGGCCCTCGCCATGGGCTCCTACCAAGATCCCACGCGCAAGCCACCGGGTGGTCAAAAAGCGTTGTCCGAACCCGACGGGAAACTGTGGTCGGCCAACGGCATTTATCCCGGCTGGCAAACGGGCGATGGCATTTCTCTGCTCGATCCACGCGAACCCGCGCCCAGCCCCGCAGAAGTCGGGCGCGGGCCGATCGCGGAAGTGCAGGGACGTTTTGAAGCACTGCATTTGGTCGGCAAGGGCGTCGTCTTAGACTACACGGTCGGCGGTGTCGGTGTGCGCGAGAGCTGGAATGTTACGGCCGGTCCACGCGGGCCGATTATCGCTCGGACTTTTGCCGTCGCGCCCTCACGCAGCGCACAGTGGTTGGTGTTGGGAAAAAAAGCCCCAGAGGTTTCCTTCTCTCTGAAAAATGACGCGAAAGCCGACGCCGTCGCGGCCCTCGTCGAGGCCAACGGCACGTGGCACGTGCGCGTGCGCGCGCACGTTGAAACCACGATTTTCACTGTTTTTCTGGCGACCGGAGACAGCGCCTTGGCGACGGAGGATAGGGCGGCGCTGGTCGCGGTGTCATCTTCTGCGCTCCCGATGGCGCGTTGGCCACAAGAGGTGATTACCACGGTGAAACCCTCCACCGCGGCTGAAGCTTACGTCGTTGATAGCGTGACGTTGCCCGGCAACAACCCGTGGCAACGTCGAGTGCGTCCCGCTGATATTCAGTTTCTGCCGGACGGCACCGGCGTCGTGGTAACGATTGATGGCGATGTCTGGCTTGCGCGCGGGCTCCACGATGCCGCCGCTGCGGTGCAGTGGCGGCGGTTTGCCTCGGGCTTGCACGAACCAATGTCGGTCGCGATTCGCGCTGGGCAGATTTACGTGTTTGATCGCAACGGCATTTGGCGATTGCGCGATACGGACGGTGACGGCGAGGCCGACGTGCATGAATTATTTTCCAACGCCTTCGCGCAAACCGCGGATCTGCGCGAATTCCCCTCGACGCTCCGGCTCGCGCCGCGCGGCGAGTTTGTGATCGCCAAGGGCGGCCAGCAAGCAACCACGCTCGGCAAACACAACGGCAGCGTCCTGCGCATCGCCGCGGATGGACGCAGCTCGACGGTGCTCGGCTACGGTTTTCGCCAGCCCAATATCGGAGTGAATCTGCGCACCGGTCTCGTCACCTCGAGCGATCAACAAGGCCAATACATCCCCTCGACGCCCTTGCACATCGTGCGCGACGCGCAGTTCTACGGCTTCCTCGCCGATTTCCTGCCCAAGGAAAAATATCCGGCGCCGATCGCCGAACCGTTGACGTGGTTGCCCCATCCGGTGAACGCCTCCGCGCTTTCTCAAGTATGGCTCTTTGATGCTAAACTCGGGCCACTCAACGACGCGATGGTCCACATCGGTTTTAATCGTCCTGAGCTTTTCGTCGTGCGCTTCAACGAGCGGGCCGCGCGGCCCCAAGCCGCGGTAATCAGTGTGACGCGAGCCTTTGATTTCACGCCGTTGAACGGCGCGGTGAATCCTGTCGACGGCCAGCTTTACCTCGCGGGTTTTCAGGTGATCGGCTGGGGCAACGTGAACGACGCTTTATCGGGAATTGGCCGTATTCGCTTCACGGGCGCTCCTGTGACGCTTCCGCGCGAAGTCGTTCCCATGGATCAAGGCGTGTTGCTACGCTTCGATGTCGCGCTCGATCCTGCGCGCGCGCGCGATCCCGCGAGTTATTCGATCCAGACCTGGGATTACCAACGCACGTACAAGTATGGCTCGCCCCAATACAAGGCTGACGGCACGCCCGGGCAAGATGCGTGGCCGGCGAGCGCGGCCTACCTTTCGGAGGACGGACGTAGCGTGTTTGTGGCCGTGCCCGGCATGAAACCGGTGATGCAGCTGCGCGTGGGATGGTCGCTCGCCACCGCGGCCGGCGCGGCCTTTGCTGAAAACGCCTACACGACGCCTTACGCGCTCGCGCATTTTAATCCTAAGTCTGAGGGCTTTGGTGAAATCATGGTCGATCTCACGCCACGTGCCGCCGTCGCTGCCGCGCAGGAACTCATCAGCGCCGATGAAGGGAAACGCCTCGCGCAACTTTTCGGCTGCGTCGCGTGTCACGCGGCGGAGGATAAAGTAGTCGATAAATCTGGCCCGAGCTGGCGCGGCCTTTTTGGGCGCCGCCGGCCGGTGTTTGTTGCGGGAAAACCTACGGAAATTGTCGTCGACGAAGCCTACCTGCGCGAATCGATACTCCAGCCCACCGCAAAAATTGCGGCCGGTTTCGAGAAAGGTGAATACGCGATGCCGAGTTATGCCGGAGTATTATCGGAGGCGCAGGTCGAGTCGTTGATCCTTTTCATCAAAACCCTGCGCTAGTCTTTGCGAAAGTCTTCACTCCGGTTGATCGCCCCGGGGAATTTACAAGCCGGCGCCGTCGAGCAGGGTGCCGGCTCCGCAGACCTCACGATAGAAGCTGAGGTAACGCTCAACGATGATCGGCGCAGAGAATGTTTCGCGGGCGCGAAGTTGCGCGGCGGCGCCGAGGCGGGCGCGGCGGGCGGGGTCGGCGAGGAGCGCGGTGGCGGCGGCGGCCAACGCGCTGGGATCGCCCATGGGCGTAAGCATGCCCGATTCGCCATCGGCAATGACTTCGGGGATGCCGCCGACGGAGGTTGAAACGCTCGGACACGAGAAGGCCATGGCCTCGAGGATGCTCAGGCAAAAACTTTCGCTCTCGGAAGCGAAGAGGCCGAGGTCGACAGCTTGGAGGTAATCTTCAATGGCGGTGATATTTTCGCGGACGATCACGCGATCGGTGAGGCCGAGGCGTGCGACGTCGGACTGGAAGGCGTTGAACTCGCCGCCGGCGAGGATGAGCAATTTGCTGCTGCGCGGTTCGATCTGGGCGAAGGCGGCAAGGACGAGATCGACGCGTTTCACGGGTCGGAGATTCGACGAGTGGAAGAGGAGAAACTGGTCATCGGCAACGCCCAGTTCGCGGCGAACGGCGGCGCGGGTGCGCGCAGGTGGGCGGGGTGTGAAGAAATTATGGATGACCTCGATCGGACGTTTGACGCCGATGAGACGTTGCGTTTCCGCGCGCAGAAATGCCGAGACAGTCGTCACGCCATCGGCGGCTTCGAGGGCATGGCGGATGGCAGGGCCGTAACCGGCGTCGCGGCCGAGCAGGGTGGTGTCGGTGCCGTGGAGTGTGGTGACGACTTTGGGGCGCCGATGCTCGGGGAGCATATCGCGCGCGAGGAGCGCGGCGGTCGCGTGCGGCACGGCGTAGTGCGCGTGGATGAGATCGAGACGGTGGTCACGGGAAACTTCGGCGAGTTTCACGGACAGCGGCAGTGTGTAATCGGGATATTTGAAGAGACCGTAGCTGTTGATCTCGACGGGATGAAAGTGGATATGGGCGGTGTCGGCGGGGAGGCGAAAAGGGCGCTCGTAGCTGATGAAATGAATCTCGTGGCCGCGGGCAGCGAGTTCTTCTCCGAGGGTCGTGGCGAGGATGCCGCTGCCACCGACGCTGGGGTAGCAGGTGATGCCGATTTTGAGTGAGGCGGAATCGGCCATGGTGTTTTTTTAGAAGCGGCGCGCGGTATGACTGAGCGCGGCGAGGGAGTTAACGACGAGCGGATCAGCGGGCCAGAGCGGGATAGCTTGAGCGACGCCGGCGCGGAGGCCGTGGAAGCGCGCGCGCGTGAGTTGGAGTTCGACGTAGTCACGTGTGGCGGCTTGCGAGGCGTGGGCGGCCATGGCGGCGGTCCAAGTGGAAACGACGCTGGAAACGTCAACGAGTACGGGCGAAGCGTCGCGGGCTTCGGCGTCGGAGGTAATCGCGTAGTGGAGTAGGGTATTGATCGCGTGCGCGGGCGTGGCGCGTAATTCGGCGAGACCGCCGTAGCGGGCGAGGCGAGCGGCGTTGCGGACGATTTTCCCGAGTACGGCATGATCGGGGTGTTGGTTTTCGCTGACGGTGGGGGCGAGGACTAGACTCGGGCGGACGCGGCGAATGATCGCGGCGATGGTGAGCGAGTGCGCGAGCGAAGGAACGAAGTGGGCGTCGCCGCCGAGATCGATGAACTCGAGGGTGGCACCCAAGAGCGCGGCAGCTTTTTCGGCTTCGGCGGTGCGTTGGGCAGGGGTGCCGTTGGTGCCAGCTTCGCCGCGGGAGCAGACAACAAAATGCACGGGACGACCAGCGGCGGCCTCAAGGGCGATGATGCCCCCGACGCCAAATTCAATGTCGTCCGGGTGGGCACCGAAGGCGAGGAGAGCAGGGAGCGTAGATTCAGCAGAGGGCACGAGTAGAAACTGAGTGGGTTTACCCGTGGAAGTCGATGCAACGCATACGAAGCGTCAATGTCGGGCCGCAGGCTAATAATTTTAAGGCTCACCTATTAGGTGACCCTAATTTTTTAAGCTCAGGCTTGGTGGCTTGATGGCGGAGCGCGAGCAGGGTTTAGTCGGCGTAGGCTTCGTCGGAGCGATCGATGGTGTCGCGGGTGACGAAGGTGATTTCGGGGGCCTCGGCGGGGTTGAGGTAGGCTTGTTCGCCAGCGCCAGCGATGTAGTGCGTGCAGTGGATCACGGATTGCATCCAGCGTAGGCGGCTGTCCCGCGAGGGGCTGATGTGCGCGGCGTCCAAGGGTACGGCGGGTAGCGTGATGAACGAGTTGCCGCCTTCGTGAAGTTGGAGAGTGCCTTCGGGGGTGTGGCGGGCGCGGACGATTTCGCCTTCATGGGGGACATCGACAAAAAAATCGGTGATGGGGCAGGCGGAGCGGCGGAAGGCGGGGTCACTGGAGCGGACGATACGGATGCCTTCAAGTAGGCCCATGGCGCGGTACATCTCGAGGCAGTACTCGGCGACGGTGTCGGCGGCGATGCCCTTGAAGGCGTCGACGTGGTTAGGCGCGACGTAGGCAGGGAGTTGGCGGGCGGTTTGGTCGCGCCAGCCGACGGGGATTTTTTTCGCGTAGAGCGGGGAGAACTTGCGCTGGGTTTTGTTGATGAAGGTAAAATTGAAGGTGAGGGGCTCGTCGGTCTTGCGGTGGCGAAGGGTCGTCTGCGTCTCGCGCGGGTCGTGGTCGCTGTCGTGATAAAAAAAGACGATCTCACCGCCGATCTCGGCTTGGAGTTTCCGCGCGGTGGCAAATTTGGCGTAAAGGAAGCGCCGCGGGAAGAAACCGCAGGGTTGTTGGCCGAAGCAGATGACAGGTGCGCTCATGCTCAAGGGTGAAACGGGAGGGAGGTAAGCGGGGCCACGGTGACAGATAAGGGGTAAACAGAATGGATAAAGGGCAAGCGTTTCGCTCGGGGCTCAGGCGTAGCGGGCGAGGGCGGGGCCGGTGAGACGGCACATGGTCCACTCGGTTTTGCGTTCGGCGCCGAGGGCTTCGTAGAAGTCGATGGCGGGTTGGTTCCAGTCGAGGACGGACCATTCCATGCGGCCGCAGCCGAGTTGATTGGCGAGTTGGGCGAGGTGCAGGAGTAGAGCTTTGCCTAGGCCTTGGCCGCGAAATTCGGGGCGGACGAAGAGGTCCTCTAGGTACAAGCCGGGTTTGGCGAGGAAGGTGGAGTAGTTGAAAAAATACAGGGCGAAGCCGGCGGGCGCCCCCGTGTCGGTAAAGGCGAGGATGCAGGCGGCGGCGGGGCGCGTGGTGGGATCAGCGGGAAAGAGCGTGGCGCGGAGGGTCTCCGCCGTGGCGACGACTTCGTGAGAGAGTTTTTCGTAGTCGGCGAGGCCGCGGATGAAATCCAAAATGACGGGGACATCGGCAGCGGTGGCGGGACGGATCGTGGCAGGCATCAATTATGGGCTAAGGTGAAACGAGCAGATTGAAAAGGGAAAGGACTAGAAAGCGGAGGTCGCGTCGTCGGTTGCAAGCGCGCGGAATTTGGGTAGGGTCATGCGATGAAATGGATCGTAATCCGTTGGGCGCTTTTAGAATTGGGGCTTTTGACCCTCGCGGCGGGCGCGGCGGAAAATCGGACGTTGCCGGCGAGTAAGCCCGCGGTGAAGGCGGAGATCGTGGCTTCGGTCGAGGGGCAGTTGGTGGCGTTTCGTGAGGGCGAAATGGGCAAGGCGTACGCGTATGCTTCGACCGTGTTGCAGATGCAGACGCCGATTCGGCGCTTTGTGCAGTTGGTGCGACAGGGTTATCCGGAGATCTGGTCAAACGCGCGCGCGGAGTTTGGTCTGGTGCGCGATGATGGGCGACAGGCGACGGTGACGGCGCGGGTGTTTGCGCAAGATGGCTCGAGCGCGGTGTATGATTACGTGTTGGTGAAGGAGGAGGATTTTTGGCGCATCGCGGGTGTGCTGCGGCACGAGGCGAAGGGCGAGATGCGGGTGTGACGGCGCGTCGAGGCGAACCGACTCTGAAAAACTCCCGGAGGATTAGATGCGGGCTTTGGACGGGAGGCCGATTTTTAGATGGAGGTCGCGCCGCCCTTTTCGAGCATCGTTTAGAGGGGGAGGGGGGGCGTCGATGGCGGCCAGGGGAGAAATTAAGCGTCGGCGCCGGCGGCGCGGAGGCGCTGGAGTTTATAATTGTGGTAGGCGAGGCGCGCGAGGTCGGCGGAGAAGACGAGGCCGAAGACGGCGAGCAGGACCCACGTGAGTTGCGGGGGGAATTTGAAGGCCCGGCGCAGGAGGAGCGCAGCGATGCAGCACACGAGGAAAAAAAAGAAGTGGCCAAGGACGACGCGGCGGGCCCGGCGATGGGCTTCGATCGCGGTGGCAAGCGTGGCGGCGGTGGGCGGGCCGGACGGGATGGCGGTCTTCACGAGATTTTCGCGCGGAGGACGCGGTTGAAGATGTTGGCGAGGGCGGTTGGGGCGTCGCTGGTGTGCAGGGTGCCGATGACGCTGATGTCGGGGTCTTCGCGGAGGGCGCCTCTGAAGGCAGAGAAAAAGGATGGGCAGTGTGAGCCGACTTCGCGTTGGGAGACGTAGCAGCCTTTGGCGGGTCGGACGACTTCGATGCGATTTTCGTCGGTGATGATGGGGTCAGTGCGGGTGGTGTTGAGGTAGGCCACCATGGAGGCAAGGGTGGTGATCTTGCCGGAGCCGACCGGGCCGGTGATGAGGCCGTCGTCGACGATTTTTTGCGCAACATCCATGGGTTCGGCCTCGGGCCCGACGGCCGCATAGATGCTGCGGCATTGCTCCATCGATAGCAGATTTTGATTAAGCGCGAGGCGGACAAGCCAGCAGATTTCAAGTTTCATCACAATGCGTGACATAAGGATGCGATGGGTGGCGCGTGGGTGCCAAGCGTGAAGGTAGTGCTGAATTTCGTGGGATAGGCACTGGTTTGGGCACACGTAGCCCGCAGGCGCAGCCAACACTCGCTCGAGCATGTAGTCGCGCAACCGTACACCACGTGGGTGCAACGGTTAACGTTACCGATTTGGCCCACTTGCAGACTTTTACGGTAGTTCGAATAGCCGTGGGTGCATCTCCGTGGTTGCAAAGCAGGCTTTTTAAGAGAGGTTGGGCATTTTAATTCGTCCAATATGTTCAGAAAACTCCTCGCGAAATTGCGCGAAAAAATCGCCCCGGCCAAATCTGCTCCTGCTTCCGTCGCGCCGGTGCCCGCCCGATCGGGTGCGCGTGAGCCAGATAGCCGTCGGCGCGGAGGCGAGAGTGCGCGCCGCGGTGAGAGCCAAAATTATGGCGGGCAAGGCCGCGGTGCCGGCGAGGGGCGTTCTAGCCGAGGTGGTGGTGAGGCTAGACGGGATTTTCAGCCCCGCGGGGGTGAACGTGGCGGACGTAGCGGGGGTCGTGGTGAAGGCCGGCGTGAAGAGTTTCGGGGTGATGGCCGGGGACCGCGCGAGCCGCGGGAGCGCCCGACGATCGACAAGAATTACGATCATCCGCGGGCGACTTCCATCAAACCGGTGGTACCGATCAATGTCCCCAAGATGGATACGGCTTTCAGTAAGTTGGGTTTGTCGGATGCGCTCGCTTTTGGCGTCCAGGAAATGGGCTACATCGAGCCCACGCCGATTCAGGCGCAGGCGATTCCCGTCGTGCTCGCCGGTCGCGATTTGATCGGCTCCGCGCAGACGGGTACGGGCAAGACGGCGGCTTTTGCGTTACCGATTATCCAGAAACTCGGCACGCACGGTAAACTGCGTTGCTTGATTCTCGAGCCGACCCGCGAGCTAGCGCTGCAAGTCGAAGAAGCGTTTCAGAAATTCTCCAAATTCACCGACTTGCGCGTGACGATTGTCTACGGCGGCGTCGGCTACGGGAAACAATTGGAAGATCTCCGTGCGGGCATCGATATCTTGGCGGCCACGCCTGGGCGTTTGCTCGACCACATGGAGCAGGGCAACGTATCGCTCAAAGACGTCGACATCCTCGTGCTCGACGAAGTCGATCGAATGTTGGACATGGGCTTTTTGCCCGATGTGAAACGCATCGTGCAAAAAACGCCGAACACGCGTCAGACGCTTTTCTTCACGGCCACGGTACCGCCCGAAATCGCCTCGCTCGCCAGTTGGGCTTTGAAAGATCCCGCGCGCGTCGAGATTGGACGGCAGCGCTCGGTCGCTGAGACGATCGCGCACGCATTTTA